>NZ_JAKMRZ010000017.1:0-24600 GCF_025772385.1 Campylobacter sp. FU_520
ATAAAGGTGGGTTGATTAGTCATCAAATTTTTGACCTAAAATATTACCTTTAAAATCTGTATAAATTTCCATCATATTATTTGTTCTGAATTTATAACCATTAATTCTTTTATCTACTTCTACAATAGCTGCATTTGGTTGCGCTGCTTGTACTTTTGCAACAACTTCTTTTGGGATAAATCCTGTTGGAATACCTTTGTATTTACCATCAACTTCTTTCCAGTCTCCATTAATGATAAAATCAATTTCTGTTCCATCAACTAAATTTACTTCGTAAGAATCCACGTCTTGTTTTACATAACCTACATTTACGCCTTTAAAATGAGTGCTTAAAAACTCTTGAGCCTTTTGAGGTAAAGCACTTGGACTAACAATCATATCTGCAAACATAGAACTTGCACAAACCAAACTAGCCAACATTAATTTCATTTTCATTTTTTCTCCTTTAAATAAAAGTTGAAAGAATGATATTATTTGCTTGTGAAATTTGTGTGAATTTTAATTTTTAAAGCCAACTATCTTATTTTTATCAAATGAAGATTCTATTTCTTTTTCTATGGTGTGTAAAAAATCACTCATTTTAAAAACACCATCTTTAGAAATAGCCGCTTTTAAAGCCGTATTTTTAACCACCATTACAATTTGAGCTCCACTTAATTCATATGAGGCTAATTTTTTTAAATCAAAACTACCTTCAAATTTAGCATTTTTAGATAAAGCTTTTTGCCATATCATTAAGCGTTGTTCATAATTTGGTTTTTTAAATTCTATTTTATACTCAAATCTTCTTGAAAAAGCCACATCTAAACTTTCTAAAAAGTTAGTTGTTGCTATGATAACTCCACTAAAGCGCTCGATTTGTTCCAAAAAAATATTTTGCATTTGATTATGCATTTTATCAGCACCAGCGTTACTTTCTACTCTAGTACTTAAAAATTGATCAGCTTCATTTAAAAGTAAAATAGGACTTTGCTTACTTGTTTGACAAAGCTCTTTGTAAGTATCAAAAATCTTTCTTACATTTTGCTCACTCTCGCCCACATATTTACTTAAAATTTTCGAGCAATCAAAACTCAAAATGGATTTTTTCATAGCTTTTGCCATACTTAGCGCACTCATAGTCTTACCAGTGCCAGCGGGACCATAGAAAATTATCTTAGCTTCTATATTTTTATTGGTTTTTATACCCCATTTATTTAATCTTTCTAAAACCTTTTTATCTTGTTGTTTTAATATACTTTCTAACAAATCTTTAGTACTTTGGGGCATAATAACATCATCTATATTAATATTTGGCTCGATTAGCTCAAAAATATCTTGTTCTTTAACCAAATTTTGAAGTTTAATTTTTTTATTCTTCTTTGGCTCTTTAAAATTAATAATTCTTTGTAAAATATCATCACTTAAATAAAAAATCTTAGCTATATCACCCAAAGAATTAACAAATTCATCATATTCTAAAAGATTTGAACTAAGTAACTTAGAATCTTCTTCTAGCAAAGCTTTATTTTCTTGCTTTTGAGCCTCATCCTCGCTAATTAAATGAAGTAAAAAATTAAAATCTCTACTATAAGAATTTTCAGTATTTAGCAAATACTCTTCTTTTAACAAACTAATAAATATCAAACATTCATTATCGTTTAAAGCATATTCTTTAAAAATATCTGCTAAAACATTAGAAATTTTACTTTTCTTTAAACGCTCTTTAATGTATGCTTCAAAGGTGGTTATATCTTTTTTAATATTCTTACTTTGAGAGCTTTTAGCAAAAAAACGCAATCTTTGATAAAGCTCGATTTTAAAAAATTCATCTTTTAAATATGCAATATGATCTTCATAAATTTGATCTTGCATATAATCTTGTATGGTTTTATTTTCTAAAACTTGCAAGAAAACTTCACTTAAACTTAACTCACATTGTAATAAATTTAAAAGCAAACTTGAGTTTTTACTCGATTTAAAATCAGAAAAAATTTGAACAATAAAACCTTTTTCTATAAGATTTTTAAGATCTTTTAAATGATCTAAATACTCATACTCATCATTTTTAAAAACTTCGCTAAGAAGATTATAAGCATTAATGCTTGCATTTGCCTGCAAATAATTTTTGCATAAATGCTTTAAGATTAAAATTTCATCTTCACTGCATTGTAAGTTTTTATAAATATTGCTTTTAAAAGTATCATTAAGAAAAAGTTTTAAATCTTTCATATTTTCCTTTATATTGATTTTATGCTAAATTTGATTTTGGATTTTTTATCACTAAAAATCATATTTTTGTCACAAACCTCATAAAAAATATCATAATTTTTACTTATAATCTTTTGAGTAAAACCACAAGAGGTAGCTTGTTTATTTTTTCCATAAAAAATAGGCTTTTTATAGATTAGATCTTGTAAAAAATCATCATAATATTCATTATTAAAAAATCTTTTATTAAAAAAAGGTTTTGCATAACAAACACCATTAACACAAATTTTATCGCTAATTTTTAATTCAAGCAAGGCTTTAGAAGCACTATAAAGCTCTAAACTTGTAAAATTTTTTCCCTCATATAAAAAGCCATAATCGGCAAATTTAAACTCTGGAGTTTTTAAAATAACATAAGTACTTTGTGCTTGTGTTTTGCTTTTTAAAGCACAAGAGCTTAAAAAAACACACACAAAACACAAAAAAACTATTTGAAGTAAAGTTTTCATTTAAGGTTTTTAAAACTAAGATTAAGTTCTAAATTGAGTTCTTTTACTATTTTCATCACGCTTTGCAAGTCATCAATTTGCTTACCAACTACGCGAATTTCATTACCTCTAATGCTTGAAGTTACCTTTAGCTTACTATCTTTTATAGCTTTATTAATCTTCTTAGCACTATCAGTATCAATAGCATCATTAACTTTTAAATTCAGTCTAAAATTTGCCCCACTTTCCCTGCTTAACTCTTTAATACCATTAGGGTTTATCCCTCTTTTAATAAGCTTTGAAATAACAATATCTTTTAACACTTCAAGCTTTGCTTCGCTAGAGCAAATAAGTTTATAAACACTTTCTTTTTCATTTAACTCTATTTCACTTTTAATGCCTTTTAGATCATATCTACTATCAAGCTCTTTTTTAGCTTGTTCTAAAGCATTTTTTAACTCTTGCTTGTCAATTTCCCCGCTAATATCAAAACTATGTTCACTTGCCATTTTCTATAAACTCCTTAAGATTATTAAATACAATTTGGACTAAATTTTGTATGGATTCTTCACTTGCCCATGCCACATGTGGAGTGATGATTAAATTTTCTTTATTTTTTATACTAAGTAAAGGATGATTTTTAATCATAGGTTCTATTTCAAGCACATCAAGTCCTGCTTTGATGTTTTTCTCATTCATAACTTGAGCTAAATCTGCTTCATTAATGATTCCACCACGTCCTACATTAATCAAGATAGCTTCATCTTTTAAAAGCATTAGTTCTTTTTTACTTAATAAATTTTTTGTCTTATCATTTAAAGGCGCATGTATGCTAATTACATCACAAGTTTTTAAAAGCTCTTCAAGGCTTACTTTTTCATATTCATCATTATTATTAGTTCCTGAGGTAGAATAATAACAAATTTTAGAACCAAACATTTGAGAAACCCTAGCTACTTCTTTACCTATAGCTCCAAGTCCTATAATACCATGTTTTTTACCGGTTAAAGTGTGCAAAGTCTTGCTAAAATCACAAAACATTTTACTCTCACACCATTTGCCATCTTTACTCCATTTATCATAATATGGAATTTGATTTAAAAAAGCAAAAAGCAAGGCAAAGGTATGGCTTAAAACACTTTTTGTAGAATAACTAGCGGCATTTTTTATTATTATACCTTTAGAATTTGCATAAGCTACATCTATATTATTTACCCCTGTACCAAGTTGTAAAATAAGTTTTAGATTAGTGTTGTCAATCACTTCTTTATCAATGATGATTTTATTTATCATCACAACTTGTGCATTAGCTATTCTTGCAATAACCTCATCTTTAGAAGTTAAGTCATAACTTACAAACTCGCCAAGACTTTCAAAAACCGTTAAATCTGCTCCACCTAAGGTAGCAGCATCTAAGCATACTATTTTCATTAATCTTTTACTATATGTCCTACAAATTTAGAATAATTATCAAGTACCAAACCACCTTTTCTAAAACCTAATCCACAACCCTCATAAGCAAAGAAAACTCCTGCTTGATAATAATCATTTTCATTTTTATTAAACTCAGCAAATTCTTGATATACAAAGCGATTATTTTGATAATCTCCTTTTGTTTCAAAACTTACATCTCCATTAGCTTCTATAATAGAAACATTAGCTCCTTCTCTACCAAAAACAGGCTTTTTAACACATTTTTTACCCACTAAAGGTTGATCGCTTGTTTCAAGCAATAAAGGATGATTTGGATAAAGCTCCCATAAAATTTTCATTATACCTTTGCTTTGAAAAAGTAAAGTATAAGCAGGGTTTAAAATGATTGCTTTTTGATTTTGCATGATTTGCGTTAAAAGCATAGCAAGCTCACCCTCTTCTATGGCTATGCTTTCCCAAGGAATGAGCTTGAAAAAATACTCAAAATTTACATCATTTTTAAAAATACCTTCAGGCGAAAATTCAACCTCATCAATATAAGAAAACTCACTCTCAAAACCTGCTTCACTAGCAATGTGTGCTAAAAGTTTGGTTGTAATCATATCCTCATCGCTACCTGCGATTGAAGAAAATAATATCTTCCAACCCTCATAATACTTTTCAAACTCGCTTACATCTTCTTCTAAAGTGATAAGTCTTTTAAAATTATCTTTTAAGGCTTCATATATATTATTAAATTGCGAACTTTCATCTAGGTTATTTTGCTTTAAAATAGCCCATTGTAAAATAGCACTTTCAAATAAAGATGTTGGAGTATCAGCATTAAATTCTATTAGCTTTATAGGCTTGCCATCAAGCCCACCTGCTAAGTCAAACCTTCCATATAAATGCCAATGCACATCATTTTCCCAACTCATCTTAATCGCATCAACTAAATTAAAAGGAATTCCAAGCTCATCAAAACGATCATTATCAATCACTTCTTGTGCAGCAGCTACAAACATATCATAAAGTTCATTCACTGCTTCATAATATGCATTTGCTTCATTTTCTCTCACACAAACTAAATTAGAATCTAAATAATCACTTCCATCATTATCTGTATGCCATGAAAAACCTATTTGTTCTAAGTAAGATTTTTCTAAAGGATTTACTTTTAAAAAATTCATTTTACACCCTTAAGATCCAAAAGAACTAGAAGAACTTGAAGTAGCTTTGGAACCACCACCAAAAAAGCCTGATTTTTTCGCACTTGAGCCTGAAGTAGCACTTGTACTTGCTTTATTAAAACTATTTACACTTCTTTGGTAAGCACTTTGATTTGAAAATGCTCCCCTTTGTTGATTTGCGAAATTTTGATTATTAAAAAGCTTTGAGCCTATCCAACTACCAAGTATAGCACCAGCTGCACTCGCAAGCAATGTCTCACCCAAAGAAAGTCCTCCACTGCTCATTTGAGCGTTATTTGGATTTGTTAAATTTGAAGTACCATTGTCTATTTTAGCAGCTTCTTCTTGAATTAGCTTATCCATTTCTTCTTTACTTAAAACTCTTTCTGTGCCATCAAGTTGTTTTAAAACCACTCTAGTTTCATCACTTGGAAATTGATCTTTGATTTTGTATTGATTTGGAGCAGTTTCTTCGATGATAACAAAAGCACCTTGAGCATTTGCTGCTTGACTTAATGCATTATTAGAATCATTTGTATTGTTGCTACATGCACTTAAAGCACCTGCGCTTATTGCAGCAATACCACTTATCATACTAAGTTTAAGTATAGTTTTAATGTGTTTCATAATCTTTCCTATAATTTAATAAGTTTAACTTAAATAAGATTTTAACAAAAAAAGTATTAATAAAAATTAATTGCTTTAATTTACCATAGTCATTAAATTACTACTTAAAATAGACATAGCAAAAACAAAAAATATAAAAGCACTTAAATAATCAATGAGTTTTAAATTCTTTTGATAAATTCTTACCATGAAAGGTTTTGAAAATAATAAAGAAATCAAAGAAAAATAAATTATAGTTTCTAAAATCAAAACAAAAATTAAAACTATCAACATCCACCGCATTTGGGTAAAATCAAAACTTGCAAAAACACTAGCAAAGTAAAAAATAACTTTTGGATTAGATAAATTTGTAATCATCCCACTTAAAAATGCAGATATATGAGTTTTTTGGACTTTTATATTACCTATTTTTGCATTTTTATAAATTCCATAAGCTAAATACAAAAGATAGCAAGCTCCAAAACTTGATAAAGCAATTTGCAAAAATGGAAATTGATGAAAAATCACACTCAAACCAAGTATAGAAAGTATAATCCACACACTCATGGCCAAACTCACACCCAAGCTAGCTTTTAAAGCACTTTTAATACCCTCTCTTAAGGCATAAGAACTTACTAAGAAAAAATCAGGTCCTGGTAAAATAAGTCCAAAAAAATGAATGATTAAAATCCAAAGAAACATAAAAATAATCGAAGAAAAGCCGAAAATTCGGCTTTTTGGTATTAGAGTCTTGACTCGTAGCGTCTAAGCATATAAAGTCTTTTAAGCATTTTTTTGCGAGCTGAAATTTTTTGTTTTTTTCGAATTTCAGTCATAGGCTCAAAAAATCTTCTTGCGCGAACTTCAGTAACAACTAGATTTCTATCTACTTGTTTTTTGAATTTTCTATACGCTTCATCAAAAGACTCATTAGGATGTACCTTAATTCCTGGCACGACCCTCACCACCTTTCTTAAATAAAATTAAAAAAAGGATTATATCACAATTTCACTTGAAAATAAAATTTATTTTTGTAATAATTACATAAATAAAAATTAAACATAAATTCTTAATTAAGACAAAGTTTGGTTTAATTTTTCTAGTATTACAATTAAAAGAACGTTTTTTAAGGAAAATAAAAATGAGTGCTTGTATTACCAACTATACTAAAAAAAGGTATATAGCTTATATCATTTCTATGATTATTTTCATAGCATTACCTTTTGTAAAAATCAATGGAAATCATTTCTTTTTATTAAGTTTTGATCATAAAAAGCTTAATTTGTTTTTTATTGCTTTTGATACCCAAGAGCTTTATTTAATGCCTTTTGTTATCATGGGTATGTTTTTAACTATACTTTTTGTTACCACTCTAGCAGGAAGAATTTGGTGTGCTTGGAGCTGTCCTCAAACTATTGCTAGAGTTATTTATAGAGATTTATTGCAAACAAAAATCTTTAAAATTCACAAAAGCACCGCAAACAAACAAAAACAAGCTGAGGGATTTTTTGTTCAAAAAGTTTTAAGTGTTGTGATTTTCTATCTTTTTTCGCTATTAATGATGAGTGCATTTTTATGGTATTTTGTCCCACCTGAAGATTTTTTTGTATATATTCAAAACCCTGCTGATCATTTATTGCTTTTAGGGATTTTATTTTGTGCTTCTTTGGCCTTTACTTTTGATATAGTGTATTTGGGTGAAAAATTTTGTGTTTATGTATGTCCTTATGCAAGAATTCAATCTGTAATGTTTGATAATAACACCGTTCAAGTTATCTATGATGATAAAAGAGGGGGTGTGATTTATGATGGACATACCAAACTTTATCAAAAACCACCACAAGGTGAATGTATAGGTTGTGAAGCCTGTGTAAAAATTTGCCCTACACATATAGATATACGCCAAGGAATGCAACTTGAGTGTATTAACTGTCTTGAATGTGCTGATGCTTGTTCAAAAATTCAAGCCAAATTTGATCGCCCTAGTTTGATTAACTGGACTAGTGCAAAAGCCATTGAAACAAGAGAAAAAGTAAAATATTTTAGATTTAGAACTATCGGATATTTAGTGGTTTTATGTGGTGTTTTTGCAGCCTTAGTTTTAATGGGAAGTAAAAAAGAAAATATGCTTTTAAATATCAATCGTTCTAGCGAACTTTATCAAATTAGAAAAGCACATGATGGAGAATTAATCATTAGCAATGCTTATGTATTTTTATTTCAAAACACAGACAATAAAACTCATGAGTATTATTTTGATATGAAATTACAAGGCATTGAAGATGGTTTAGAAATCATTAGACCAAAAAAACCTTTTAAATTAAAAGCTGGTGAAAAAGATAAACAAATAGTTGTTTTAAAAGCTACTAAAAAACTAGCTGATAATGATAGAAAAGATACCGTAATACCTTTAACTATCAAAGCTTATGCGCTTGATGATAAAAACATCATAATCACAAGAGAAAGTAATTTTGTATATCCTAAAAATTCAATTATAGAACACAAAAAACATTAAAATGGAAAAAAGACTTTCTTTAAAATCTCAAGCAAGGCTTGAAAAAATCAAACAAATTGCTGCGGAGTCGTTTTTAGAAAACGGCTACGAAGCAACCAATCTTAAAGATATTATCAAGCAAGCTGGTGGTTCATTTTCTTGTGTGTATGAGCATTTTAAAAGTAAAGAAGGTTTATTTGAAGCAGTTTTAAATGATTTTGCAGAAAATCATTTTCTAGCTATTTTAAATAAAAATATGCGACTTTCACCCAATGCTAATTTAGAAGAATTTCTTCATCAATTTGCAAAAGCTTATTTGGGAATTTTTAATGACGCTAAAACTATAGCCATAGTAAGACTTATCTATTCTGAAATTTATAATGAAAAATTTGATTTTGGCAAATGGTTTAAAGGAGATAATAGAAAAGAGGTAGAATATGTACTTCAAAAAAGATTTGAAGAAGAAAATGAAAATTTAGCCAAAAATGCTGAATTTTTAAGCTATACATTTTGCGCTATGCTTAGAGGAACCTTTTTTATACAAAGCACTTTTGAAAATAAGGTTTCGATGAGTAAAAAAGAACAGCAAAATCACGCAAAAAAAATCGTAAAGCTATTTACTCAAGGACTTGTTAATTTTAATTAACTAAAGATTGATAAAATAATAATCATACATTTTGTAATATAAATTACTTTTTTGTTTAGCTAAATAAATAATTTTAAGGAAACCAATGAAAACAAAACTTTTAACCCTAGCTTGTGCTTCACTTATATTTGTGGCATGCTCAGATGATAAAAACGCACAAGTTAAACAACTCCCTCCTCAACCTGTTAGCATTATGACTATGCAAAGTGCTAATTTACCTTTAGAATTTACTTATCCTGCAAGATTAAGCACTGAATTAGATGTGATAATCAAACCTAAAGTAAGTGGCGAAATCAAAGCAAAATATTTCAAAAGCGGTCAAGCTGTTAAAAAAGGCGATAAACTTTTTCTTATAGAGCCTGATAAATACCAAGCAAGTGTAAATATGGCTTATGGAGAAGCTTTGGTAGCAAGAGCTAGTTTTGATGATGCTGAAAAAAATTTCAAAAGAGATCAAATTTTAATAGAAAAAAATGCTATTTCACAAAAAGAATTTGATGCAAGTTTGGCTAAATTTAATTCTACCAAAGCTAATTTAGAAAGCGCTAGAGCAAAGCTTGCTAATGTGAGATTAGACTTAAAATATACCGTAGTAAGCGCTCCATTTGATGGGGTTTTAGGAGATGCACTAATGGATGTGGGCGATTATGTAAACGCTTCATCAACTGAGCTTGTGCGTATTACAAACATTAACCCTATCTTTGCAGACTTTTATATTTCTGATGTAGATAAAATCAATATGAATAAAAATATTCAAAGCGGTAACTGGCGGTTAGAAAATATCCAAGTGCAAGCTAATGTTGGCGGAGAGCTTTTTAATGGAAAATTATATTTTATAGATAGTGTTATAGACACCCATAGTGGTGGAGTAAAAGCAAAGGCTATTTTTGACAATAACAACTCAAGTTTAATGCCTGGTTCTTTTGCAAATGTTCATGTTGAAGGCTTTGTTCAAAAAGATGGTTTTGAAATTCCTCAAGTTGCACTTTTACAAGATGATAGTGCTACTTATGTTTATACTCTAGTAGATGGAAAAGTAGTTAAAACTATTGTTAATGTTATTTATCAAACTTCTGATAAAGCAATCATTGATAAGGGCTTAAAAAATGGCGATAAAGTGATTTTAAATAACTTCAAAAAAATCCGCCCTGGTGCAAGTGTTAGCGTAATGGAGAATAAATAATGTTTTCTAAATTTTTTATAGAAAGACCTGTATTTGCTTCTGTTGTAGCTATTATCATTTCTTTAGCAGGGATTATAGGCCTTTATTCTTTGCCTGTAGAGCAATACCCTTCTCTAACTCCACCTGTTGTAAAAGTAAGTGCAAATTACTCAGGTGCTGATGCTCAAACGGTGGCTCAAACGGTGGCTATTCCTCTTGAAGATGCAATCAATGGGGTTGAAAATATGATTTATATGGATTCAACCTCAAGTTCTTCAGGAGATATGAGTTTAAGTGTGTATTTTAACATAGGTACAGATCCTGACCAAGCAACAGTTGATGTTAATAATAGAATTTCAGCTGCTATGGCAAGACTTCCTGAAGATGTTAAAAAAACCGGTGTTAGTGTAAGAAAAACCGGCTCAAGTATTTTAGAAGTTGCTACTTTATATTCCCCTGATGGTTCTATGGATTCACTTGAAGTATATAACTATGCTGCATTAAATATCTTAGATGATCTTGCTAGGGTTCCTGGTGTGGGCAATGCTGTAGCTATTGGCTCAAGAAATTATTCTATGAGAATTTGGCTTAATCCTGATTTATTAAACAAATACCAAGTTACTGCAACGGATGTTATTGCTGCAGTTAGTGAGCAAAATGCTCAATATGCTACTGGTAAGATAGGTCAAGAGCCTGTGGTAGAAAGATCTCCTTATGTGTATTCAGTAACTATGCAAGGAAGATTAAAAAACACTAAAGAATTTGAAAACATCATCATAAGAGCAAATAGTGATGGTTCTTTTTTAAGACTTAAAGATGTAGCTGAAGTTTCTTTAGGTTCAAGAGAATATACCTTTAAAGGTAGATTAAACGGAAATGACGCTACTCCTATTTTGATTTTCTTACAAACTGGAGCAAATGCAGTAAGTACAGCTGAATTAGTGCAGAAAAAATTTGAAGAATTAGCAAAAAGTTTTCCTGAGGGTTTAACTTATAAAGTGCCTTATGATACAACCGTATTTATTAAAGCTTCTATTAAAGAAGTAGTAAAAACTTTCTTTGAAGCACTTATTTTGGTTGTGATTGTAATGTATTTATTCTTAAAAAATTTCCGCTCAACCATTATACCTATGATTGCTGTGCCTGTTTCTATTTTAGGAACTTTTGCAGGATTATATGTCTTAGGCTTTAGTATTAACTTACTTACACTTTTTGCCTTAGTACTTGCCATTGGTATTGTTGTTGATGATGCAATTATCGTGGTTGAAAATATCGACAGAATCATGCATGAAGATCCAAATATAAGCATAAAAGAAGCAGCTATTAAAGCTATGGATGAAGTTGCTGCGCCTGTTGTATCTATCGTTCTTGTACTTTGTGCAGTGTTTATACCTGTTTCATTTATATCCGGTTTTGTGGGAGAAATTCAAAAACAATTTGCTATAACCCTTGCGATTTCAGTTGCAATCTCAGGTTTTGTAGCTTTAACACTGACCCCATCTTTATGTGCGATCTTTTTAAGAAGAAACGAGGGTGAGCCATTTTACTTAGTTAAAAAATTTAATGATATTTTTGATTGGTCTACTGAAGTTTTTGGGGCCGGTGTAGCTTATATACTTAAAAGAGCCGTGCGATTTGTATTGATTTTTATAATCTTTTTAGGTGGTTTATATGGACTTTTCAAACTTGTACCTAATTCACTCGTTCCACCTGAAGATCAAGGAAATTTTTTAACCATTGTTAACTTACCTGCAGCATCTTCTCTTAATAGAACCACTCAATCAATGGATGCTATGGCAGAAGAAATTCGTAAAAATGAAAATGTAACAAATGTAGTAGGTCTTATAGGTTATGATCTTTTCACAGGTTCTTTAAAAGAAAATGCTGGTGCAATGTTTGTAAATTTGAAAAATTGGGATGATAGAGATACAAATAGTTTTGATCTAACTAGTATGTATAATAAACAATATTTCTTAAACCCAAATTACCAAACCTTCTTTGTTAATCCACCACCAATACAAGGTTTAAGTTTAACCGGTGGTTTTGAAATGTATGCGCAAAATCGTGGTGGTAAAAGCTATGATGAAATTCAAATTGATGTAAATAAATTAGTTGAAGCAGCAAATAAACGCCCTGAGCTTAGCAATGTAAGAACAACGCTTGATACTAATTTCCCACAATTAAAATTAGAAATTGATCGTGATAAGGTAAAACTTTATGGTTTAAATTTAGCAGATGTATTTAGCACACTAAATGCTACCATAGGAACTTATTATGTGAATGATTTTTCTATGCTTGGAAAAAATTATCGTGTAAATATTAGTGCCATTGGAGATTTTAGAAATACTCAAAATGCTTTAAAAAACATCTTTGTTAGAGCAAAAGATGGTTCTATGATAGCCTTAGATAGTGTTTTAACACTTCATAGAGGTGTTGGGCCTGATGATGTTAAACGCTTTAATATGTTCCCATCAGCACTAGTGCAAGGTGATCCTGCTCCAGGCTATACCTCAGGACAGGCAATTGATGCTATTGCTCAAGTTGCTAAAGAAACCTTGGGAGAGGATTATTCTATTGCTTGGTCAGGTTCAGCTTATCAAGAAGTTACAAGTAGTGGCGCAGGTCAAGTAGCTTTTGTACTAGGGCTTTTATTTGTATTTTTAATTCTAGCGGCTCAGTATGAAAGATGGCTCATGCCTTTAGCAGTAATCACTGCTGTGCCTTTTGCGGTGTTTGGTTCTTTACTTCTTGTATGGCTTAGAGGTTTAGAAAATGATATATATTTTCAAACAGGGCTTTTACTTTTAATAGGTCTTTCAGCTAAAAATGCCATTTTGATTGTTGAGTTTGCCATGGAAGAACACCTTAAAAAAGGAAAAAGTATTTTTGAAGCTTCTATTAGTGCAGCAAAATTAAGATTTAGACCTATTGTAATGACTTCATTAGCATTTATTTGTGGTATTTTACCTTTATACTTTGCTTATGGGGCAGGAAGTGCAAGCCGTCATGCAATTGGCACGGGTGTTATAGGGGGTATGATAGCAGCTTCTACTATAGCCATTTTCTTTGTACCTTTATTTTTCTATTTACTAGAAAGTTTTAATAAATGGCTTGATAAAAAAAGAGGTAAAATCAATGCGTAAGTTAATAATTTTTGCAAGTTGTTTTTTAATAACGGCTTGCAGTTTAAAACCAAATTTAGAAATCAAAGATGTAAATTACACTAAAAGTTTAGATCAAAATATTAGCATTAATAAACAATGGTGGAATGCTTTTAATGATAATTATTTAAATACCTTAGTCGATCAAGCTTTAAAAAACAATAACGACTTGCAAATTGCATATATGAATTTACAAAAAGCTTATGAAACTTTAGGTATAGCAAGAAGTGATTTACTTCCTAAGCTTGATGGAAGTGCTAGTGGAGCAAGAGGAAAAACTAGCATTAATGCTCCAAGCAATAAAAGCAATGAATTTGCTTATGGTAATGATTTTAATATGGGTTTAAATTTAAGCTATGAAGTAGATTTATGGGGCAAATACAGAGATACTTATGGTGCCTCAAAAGCAAAATTACAAGCTAGTGAGTTTGACTATGAAAGTGCGAGATTAAGTCTAATTTCTAATGTAGTAAAAACTTATTTTAACCTAGCAAGTTTAAGCGAGCAAGTAAAAATTTTAGAAGAAACAACCCAAAGTTATCAAAAAACTTATGAGTTAAAATTAGAGCATTTTAAACTTGGAGT
This sequence comes from Campylobacter sp. FU_520, assembly GCF_025772385.1. Lineage (NCBI taxonomy): Bacteria > Pseudomonadati > Campylobacterota > Epsilonproteobacteria > Campylobacterales > Campylobacteraceae > Campylobacter > Campylobacter sp. FU_520. The sequence continues at coordinate 13,936 of NZ_JAKMRZ010000017.1, forward strand.
AATTAGTGAGTATGAACTTAACAAATTTAAAGCTGAGCTTGAAAATTCAAAAGTTTTACTCACAAATGCTAAAATTCAAAAAGAAGCTAATACCAAAGCTTTAAAAATCTTAACTTCAAATGATATTGATGATATACTTTATAATAGTATAGAGTATAAAAAAATAGGACAATACGAGCTTAACATACCTGAGGGTATTGGCAGTGAAATTTTACTTCAAAGACCTGATGTGCAAGCTAGTTTAAAAATTTTAGAAGAAAAAAATTATCTTGTTGGAGTAGCTAGAACTGCATTTTTACCAAACCTTTCTTTAACAGGACTTTTGGGCTTTCAAAGTAATGATTTAGATCTTTTAGTCAAACATGGTAGCAATACTTGGAATGTAGCTGGAAATTTTGCAATGCCGATTTTTCATTGGGGTGAGATTATGAATAATGTTAATATTGCAAAACTCACCAAAGATGAAGCTTTTTTACAATATGAAAACACCTTAAAAACAGCTTTTGGAGAGATAAGACTTGCTTTATTTAACCGCCAAAGCTATTATGAAAATGAGCAAAATTATAAAAATTTATTTCTAGCTCAAAGTAAAATTTATGAAATTTCTACTTTAAGATATGAAAATGGTGTGATTAACTTGGCTGATTTCTTACAAGATCAAAGAAATTACTTAAATGCTAAACTTTCTTATACTAACTCATCTTATGAGCTTGCAAATTCCATTGTAGATGTTATGAAAGCCTTTGGTGGAGGATTTAACGCTAAAGAAGAATCAAAAGAAAACATCAAAGCTATGGAAGAAAACTTAAAGGAAAACTTTTATAACAACTAAGTCTTTAAGGCTTAGTTGTTAATGCATTTGAATTTGAATTCTTTGATTAAAATTATTATTTCCTCTATCTTTTGGGCTATTATGCTCAAAACGATAACGCATACTACCTGAAACATTAACATCTTGAAAAATTTCATCTAAAGGTGCAGAATTTGACACGCTTATAAGCCCTAATAAAAATACAAAAAATGCTATAAAAATCTTTTTCATTATAAAGCCTTTGTAAAAATATGATACAATTATAGTCTTTTTAAATAACTACAAAATGAAATTTTTAGGAAAAATATGAATTTTTTACAAAACTTAGCTCTTTCTTACTCACATAAAGCCATGCAAAAATCTTTAGAGAATGGTTTTGATGTGAAACTTTTAAAAGAAGGACAAGAAAAAAAAGTTAATCCACAAAAATCTTATATGCTTTATGCTCATATACCATTTTGTCATACTTTTTGTCCATATTGTAGTTTTCATAAGTATTATTACAATGAAGATTTAGCAAAAAGATATTTTGAAAGTTTAAGAGAAGAAATCAAACAAATCAAAGACAAAGGATTTGATTTTACTTCTATGTATGTGGGTGGTGGTACTACTTTAATCAACGAAGAAGAGCTTGCTAAAACTTTAGAACTTTGCAAAAAATTATTTAACATCAAAGAAATTTCTTGCGAAACTGATCCTAATCATATCGAACCTAAAAAGTTAGAAATATTTAAAGGGCTAATAGATCGCTTAAGCTGTGGTATACAAAGCTTTGATGATGATACCTTAAAAAAAGTAGCAAGATACCATAAATTTGGCTCTAGCAAAGAACTTCAAGAAAAGCTTTCTAAAGCCATAGGTGTGCTTCCTATTATGAGTATTGATTTGATTTTTAATTTTCCTTCTCAAACCAAAGAACAATTACTCAATGATTTAGAAATAGCCAAAAGCTTAAAACCTCAACAAATCACAACTTATCCTTTGATGAAATCAAACCTCACAAAAGATAATATTGCAAAAACTCTAGGAGTAAGTTTTAAAGATAATGAATTTGAATTTTATAAAATCATTATAGATTTTTTCAAAGATTATGAAAGAAATAACGCATGGTCATTTTCTTTAGAAAAAAGTAGCTTTAATGATGAGTATGTAAGTAGCCATCATGAGTATTTAGGCGTAGGAAGCGGGGCTTTTAGCTTTTTAGATGGAGAACTTTTAATCAATGCTTTTAATTTAAATGATTATTCTAAACTCATCAAAGAAAAACAAAATGCAAATATTGCTAAAGCTAATTTTGGCAAAAAAGAAATCATCAAATATGTCTTTTTAACCGAAATGTTTGCAGGTAAAATAGAGATTGATAAATTTAATAAAACTTTAGAATGCAATTTAGAAAAAGATCTTTTCATAGAACTTTTAGGCCTTAAACTAAGTAAAGCTATAAAAAAAGAAAATAATACTTTATACACAAGCGAATTTGGGCGTTATTTATTTATGGTATTAATGAAAGATTTTTATACGGGTATGGATTTAGTGCGTGCTGTATTTAGAGATGATAAACGCTTACAAGATAAAGAACACATTAATATCATGCAAGAAAATGTTGATCCACTTGATTTTAAAAGTATGGAGTTTAAAGGATAAAAAGCCTTTTTTAAGGCTTTTTATTAAAATGGTCTTACCACCATCATAATAGCGATGATTATAAATAATATCGTTGGAATTTCATTATAAGCTCTAAAGAATTTCCCACTTTTTTTGCAAGTATCATTTTGAAGTTGTCTATAATAATAATAATTTTGTAAATGATAAATGATCAAAAGCAAAGCACAGGTTAATTTAGCATGCATAAAACCTGATCCAACCATTAAAGCTTTATTAGCATGAAGCATTAAACTACCACTTATTAAAGTTACAATCATAGCAGGAGTTTGGATATAAAAATACAATTTTCTTTCTTGAATTTTTACCACTTCCACAAAGCCTTTATTGTCTTTATGTTCTGTATGATATACAAAAAGTCTTGGCAAATAAAACAATCCAGCCATCCATGAAACAAAAGCCAAATAATGCACCATTTTAATCCATAAATACCAGTCGGTTAAAAAATCTAACATTTTTCTCCTTTTTTATTAAAAATTTCTTTTATTAAAATCAAAGCTACGCTAATGTTTATCATCACATCAGCTAAATTAAACACAGCAAATTCAAACCACTTATGCCAAAATACAAAATCCACTACACCTATATGCACAAAGCGATCAAGTAAATTAGAACACCCAGCAGATAGCATAATAGCAAAAGCAATCAAATGCGTTTTAAAAAAGTCTTTTTGATAAAGCAAATACCCAAACAAAGCCAAAATAAAAACAAGCTGTATATATTTTAAATACTCTCCTAAAAAGGCAAACATTGAAAAGGCCACACCGGTATTATAGGTTAAAACCAAGTCAAAAAATTCACCCTTATACTCAAACCCTTGCAAAAACAAATACTTGCTTGCTTGATCTAGTATAAAAACTAAAGCAAAAATAAGCCAAAATTTTAAAGGCAAGATTTTAAGCATTCAATGCTTTCATAAAAAAGCTTTCAACAGCTTTCATTTCTTTTTCTAAAAGCTTAATGTCTTTTGCTTCAAGCAGTAAGCGTATTAAATTTTCTGTACCTGAGTACCTAAACAAACTAGCAATTCCTTTTTTTTCTAAGTCTTTTTTCAACTCATCTAAACCTGTAAGCTTGCTTAAGTCTTTTTTCTCTGAAATTTTAAGATTATGCAAAAGTTGTGGGTAAGGTTTAACTTGATTTAAAATTTCACTCGCACTTTTTGCTTCACTTAGCATTAAAGCACTAAATTGTAAAGCAGCTACCAAGCCATCTCCAGTTTTTGCATAGTCACTAAAGATAATATGCCCACTTTGCTCCCCACCAAAATTTCCACCACATTCTTTGAGTTTTTCAAGTACATATTTATCGCCTACATTGCAAGTTTCATGTGTGATTTTGTGTTTAGCTAAAAACTCTTTTAAAGCACCATTACTCATTATAGTGCTAACTACGCTTGATTTTAACTTGCCTTGTTTTTTCAAAAATAAAGCTAAAACACCCAAAAGACTATCTCCATGGGCTACTTCACCTTTTTCATCCACAACAACCAAACGATCCGCATCTCCATCAAAAGCAAAACCCACATCTGCTCTAAATTTCTTTACCTCCAAAGCTAAATTTAAAGGATGTAAAGCCCCGCAATTTTCATTGATATTTAAACCATTTGGTTTATCATTGATCACAATCACATCTGCACCAAGTTCTTTAAAAACCGTAGGTGCTACCTTATAAGAAGCTCCATGAGCCACATCTAAAACAACGCGCAAAGATTTTAAAGTCAGCTCTTTAGGAAAAGAATTTTTTATAGAAACAATATATCTTCCTATCACATCATCAATTCTTTTTGCTTGACCAATTTGTGATTTTGTTGTTCTTGCTTCTTCTATGAGTTTATCATTAAAATAAATTTCTTCTATTTTCGCTTCTGCTTGCTCATCAAGTTTATTCCCATGGGCATCAAAAAATTTAATGCCATTATCATAGTAAGGATTATGTGAAGCTGATATCATAATACCTGCATCACAACGCATATCTTCAGTTAAAAACGCAATAGCAGGTGTTGGCATAGGACCTATTTCTATAACATTATAACCTATAGAAGTAAGTCCTGAAACGATAGCATTTTCTATCATATAACCGCTTCTTCTTGTATCTTTTCCTACTAAGATATTATTTGTAAGGGCTTTGTCTTTAAAATAAATTCCAGCAGCCATAGCCAAACGCATAGCTAAAAATGAATCCAAAAACTCCCCTGCTTTACCGCGTACTCCATCTGTTCCAAAAAGTTTCATTTTTTTACCTTTGATTTTAAATAGTACAATTATAAGAAAAAAAGTTAAGTAATATATAAATGTGAGAATTTTATAAGCATTAGTTAGTAATAAAAATATATAATTTTTAAAATTTCACTTAAGGAAAATGAATGAAAAAAATCATCGCAGGAGTTGTAGTAGTAGTTTTACTAGTTATAGGATTTTTTACCTCAGCTTCTTACATTAACTCAATCAATGGAAAAATATTTGCTCAAATGAGCCAAGATACAGCATATTACAGTGTTGAAGATGCTAACTATACCAAAGGATTTTTAAATTCCAAAGGAAGTTTTATAGCTACACTTAATGACTTGCCTTATAGTTTTAAAGTGAATGTGGATTTTTCTAATAATTTTTTTGCAAGTAATAATGCCATCGTTTCTATTTTAAATGAAAATGAAGACTTAAAAGGCATTTTCCCAAATGAAGAAATCTTTAAAATCTTAGTTAGTGCAAAAGGTGGAGACATTAATATCAATGCAAAAATAAATGATATTAATTTTACCCGCAATAATACAAATTTAGTTTTAAATAATACATCTTTTAAGATTACAGGTTCTGAGGAATTTGTAAAAAATATGGAACTTAATCTAGGTTATGTTTTATTAGAACAACTATCTCATGAAGAAAAATTAGAAGCAAAAAATATCAAAATTTCTGAATTTCCTATACAAAAATTAAGTTTTAATGATATTTTTAGCCCTAGTAGAAATAGTGAGCAAAATATAAGCATTGATAATGTTAATTTTATAAGTTCTATTGCTTTTGACTTTGATAAATTAAAAATTTTTGCAAAAACAGCTCAAAATGCTCAAAATGATTATGATAGTGTTTTAAAACTAGATTTAGCTAAATTTAATCTTGCAAATGAAAACTTTATGTTAAATAATATTAATTTAGATATGAATTTTAATAATCTTTCTAAAAAAGCTTATGATAGTTTAGTGCAAAACTCAAACACTGATATTTTTTCTATGATGCTTTTAGCAAGTCAGTTTTTAAAAGCAAACCCACAAATCATCTTAAATAATCTAAGTTTTGAAAAAGAAGGTAAAAAATTTGACGCAAATGGACAAACTATTTTCACTGAAAATAATATAAAATCACAATTGCATGCAAACACTGAAATTCTTCCTAGTCAAATTTGGCCTGATTTTGCAAATTTTGATACTTATTTTGTAGATAATAATGGCTCTTATGTGCTTGATTTTATCTATGATGATTCTAATAAAAGTGATGTTACAACTATCATTAATGGCGAAAGACTTACCATAAATCCACAATGACAAATTTAAGCTTAACTTTTCGTCCTAAAACTTTAGATGAGGTTTTAGGACAAGAAAATTTAGTAGAAATTTTTAAAAAATTCATACAAGTTTCAAAACTCCCTCATAGTGTATTTTTTGGTCCAGCAGGTTGTGGGAAGACTTCTTTTGCAAGGGCTATAGCGTATGAGTATAAACTAGACTTTTATGAGTTTGATGGAGGAAATTTTAAACTTGAAGAACTTAGAAAAATACTAAATAATTATGAAAATTCTTTATATAAACCTTTGATATTTATCGATGAGGTGCATAGGCTTTCAAAAACCCAACAAGAAATACTTTTAATCCCTTTGGAAAATCAAAAATGCCTTTTCATAGGCGCAAGCACTGAAAACCCTTACTTTACTTTAACTTCAGGCATAAGAAGCAGAAGTATGCTTTTTGAATTTAAAGGTTTAGAGTATAAAGACTTAGAAAAACTTGCCACAAAGGTACAAGAAAAACTCCAATGTAAAATCGATGATGATGCCAAAGACTTTTTAATCACTTCTAGCGCAAATGATGCAAGAAGCTTTTTAAATTTATGTGAGTTTGCTTTGGCTTTAGATAGCACTCATATCACGCTTGAAACTTTAAAAAAATTAAGAGCAAATGTTTTAAGCGATGGCACTTCAAGTAAAGATACACACTATAGACTAGCTAGTTCTATGATAAAAAGCTTAAGAGGAAGTGATGTAGATGCGAGTTTGTATTATCTTGCGAGGTTGATTGATGGGGGCGAAAGTGCGGATTTCATCGCTAGAAGATTAGTGATATTTGCAAGTGAAGATATCTCAAATGCAAACCCACAAGCACTTAATCTAGCCACAAGCACACTCATAGCAGTAAAAAACATAGGCTATCCTGAAGCTAGGATCATCTTGGCTCAGTGTGTGGTATTTTTAGCAAGTTCGCCCAAGTCAAACTCAAGCTATCTTGCTATAAATGAAGCACTAAATTATGTGCAAAACAACCCTGCATTAAAAATACTTCCTTATCTTGATAATAACAACCCACAAAGAAAAAACTACCTTTATCCGCACGATTTTGGTGGCTGGGTTAAGCAAAGATATCTAGAAAAAGATTTGAAATTTTATCATAGTAAAGGCATAGGCTTTGAAGCGCAGCTAGACTTATGGCTAAATGATATGAAAAAAGTTAAAAAGTGATTTTAAGCACAATGTAAAAATATTTTTATATAATTTTCATTTTTTGGTTCCGTAGCTCAGTTGGTAGAGCACCACCTTGACATGGTGGTGGTCGTTGGTTCAAGTCCAATCGGAGCCACCATTTTTTATTACATATACTTTAACAAATTCGTAAATTCTTGAATTTCTTTTTCTTGGTCTAAAATGATTTTTTTCGCTATATCAGTGATAGTTTTGTCTTTAGAGTAAAATAAAATTTGTTTTGAAGCATCTACCGCACCTTGATGATGTGCTATCATCGCTTCTAAAAAGTCTTTATTGATGTTTTTGCTTTCTTTAACCGAACTCATTAAAATCATCATTTTTTGCATTAACTCTTTTTCTTCTTGGACAAATTTTTTATAAGTTTCTTCATCAATTTGAGTTTTTGTATAAAGATTTTTATCTAAAATTTCTTGAAATTCTTGGATTTCTTTTTCTTGAACTTTGATGATATTTTGAGCGATTTTTTTCATCTCTTCACTTTTAGTATGTTCTAATAAAAGCTTAGATGAATCAATAGCACCTTGATGATGTGGGATCATATTAGCTAAAAAATCTCTTTCTATATCATTACTTTGTACTAAAGGATTTTTCATCATAGGTTCATGCATACTCATCATGATTTGTGATGAAATACTTCCAGAAGCTCCATGATGAGCATGGTTAGAATTTGCAGCAAATAAAGCACTTGCTAAAACTAAACTTGAAACTATAGTTTTTATTTTCATTTTTTTCCTTAAATTTTTAATTTAAAATCAAAAATATATAAAAATATCACAAACTAAAATTAACAAAAAAATTCAATTTTTTTTTGTTATAATTTATTTAAAAATACACAAGGATGGAAAATGCTTAGAGAACTACTTGAGATAAAAAAAGAAATGGAACCTATAATTCATGATTGTTCAGTAAAAATTCAAGTAGCCGCAAGAGAAGTAATCGTAAGAAAAAGAGAATATGAAATTTATGGGCCTATGATAGATAGAGTATATCTTGATAATGCCATTTATATTAAAATTTTTGGTAGTGGGCGTGATACAAAAAGTACTAAAGTAGATATTAAAAACGGCCTTTATATGGTGTATGTAGCTCCCGATAAACCAACTAATCAAGAAATAATGAATAAACTAAAAATCGCATTTGAAAGTATAGATAATAAATTCATTTCAAGAATTTTAGAACTCAATAGAAGAATGAAAGAAGTGATCAATAAAACCCAAGCAACTCTAGCAAAAGCATCAAATATGAATGTTTTAATAGAAACTAACCTAGGCGAAGCAAGTGCAGCACATAAGTTTGTAATAACTATCAAATATTTAAAAGATAATCAAAAATTAGAATTAAAAAATTCAAAATCTGCAGGTAGCTTTAGAGATACTAAAAATCACATCAACCTAGTAGTAGAAAAAAATACTGATTCAGCTATATGTGAAAAACTTTTACATGATGTTGAAATTTATTTCATAGGTAGTGGAAAATAAAATCACTTTTTTACTCTCAAATTTGCTAAATGTGTCAAAGCCACCGCAATAGCATCTGTGATATCAAGTGGCTTAATATCTTTTGAAATTCCAAGCAATCTTTTCACCATAAAAGCTACTTGTTCTTTAGTGGCTTTTGCTTTACCTGTTACGGTTTTTTTCACTTGCAAAGGTGTGTATTCTGCAAATTCTCCATGAGTTTGTAAGATTTTTAAACTCAAAGCTCCACGAAATTGTGCTAGTTTTAAAACCGTTTTTGGATTATAAGCAAAAAATATATCTTCTATAGCTACCTCATCAAATTGATGATTTTTAAAGATTAGATCAAGTCCTTCACATAATTCTGTGATTTGATACTGTAAATCATTAGGTTTAATTTTGATAAGCCCTGCTTCTATGAGTTGATTTTTATTATTAATCCTTTCTACAATAGCATATCCACAATACCTAGAACCAGGATCTATCCCTAAAACTTTCAAACTTTTCACCTTTTTATTCACATAGATGTGAAATTTAAATTTTTATGTGAATAATTTTAACCATTTTTTATAAAAAATAAGCTAGAATTTTAAGTTTTACATCATAATTTATAAGAAAAATAATGAATATAAAAGATTTTTTACTTGAGTTTAAAACTGAAATTAGCAATAACGAATACAATACTTACATTTCTCACTTACAATTTAGTGAAAAATTAAGTAAAAATAATATCTTAGTATTTATCGCACCAAATCATTTTTTGGCTAAATTTATACAAACAAAATACGCACAAAAATTAGCTTATTTTTATGAAGTAAAAACAGGAATTAATCCTCAAGTTAAAATCATTACAAATGATCAAAAGGTAGAGAAAAAACATTTTTCTACAGATATTTCACAGATTAAATTTCAAAGCACTATTTTAAATCCTTCTTTTACTTTTGAAAGCTTTGTTGTAGGAGATTCTAATCAATTTGCCTATGCAACCTGCAAAGCTATTACCGATAAAAGTAAACTTGGAAAATTATATAACCCTATCTTTATCTATGGCCCTACAGGACTTGGAAAAACTCACTTGCTTCAAGCTGTCGGAAATGTATGCTTGGATAATGGATATAAGGTTATTTATGCTACAAGTGATAATTTTATCAATGATTTTACCATGCATTTAAATAACAAAACCATGAGTAAATTCCATGAAAAATACAAAAATTGTGATGTTTTACTCATCGATGATGTGCAGTTTTTAGGTAAAACAGATAAAATTCAAGAAGAATTTTTCTTTACTTTTAATGAAATCAAAGAAAAATTTGGACAAATCATCATGACAAGTGACAATCCTCCAAATATGCTAAAGGGCATAACAGAACGCTTAAAAAGCCGTTTTGCAAATGGGATCATCGCAGATATCACTCCACCTCAACTTGATACAAAAATCGCAATTATCAAGAAAAAATGCGAATTTAATGCTATTTATCTCAAACCTGAAGTCATAAGCTACATCGCTACTTCAATGGGAGATAATATCCGAGAAATAGAAGGTATGATTACAAATCTAAATGCGCAAGCAAGGCTTTTTAACCAAGAAATCACTTTAGAAATTGTTAAAAGCTTTATGAAAGATCACATTAAAGAAACAAAAGAAAATATTAGTGTTGAAGACATACTTGCTGATGTTTCAAAAAGCTATAATCTTAAACCTAATGATATAAAATCAAATAAAAAAACACAAAATATCGTTATGGCAAGAAGGGTTGTGATATATTTAGCAAGAGAACTTACAACTATGTCTATGCCTCAGCTTGCTAGATTTTTTAATATGAAAGATCATACGGCCATTTCACATAATATTAAAAAAATTCAAGAACTAATGAGTGAAAATGAAAACTTAAAAGCCATAGTAGAAGAATTAAGAAATAAAATTTTAACAAAAATAAAAAGCACCCTGTGAATAAAAGTGAAAAACAAAAAATTTTATTCTAT
>NZ_JAKMRZ010000018.1:0-22512 GCF_025772385.1 Campylobacter sp. FU_520
CATCTATCATAGCTGAATCTTTGGTTTTATGATTGATGAAATCAAAGAAAGAGTTGAGGCCATTTTGTATAGCTTGTAAAGGTGATAACAATCTTGATGAAATAAAATAAACAATAAAACATGATAAAATTAAAATCACAATAGATGTTATAATTTGATCAAACACATCTTCAATAACTAATTTATCTAAATCATCTTGTTTTTGAATTGCACACGCTACATAGTTAACATGAGCATTTGAATTATTAATATTTGCACAAACTCCAAATCTTTTTTCTCCACTATTTATCCCAGTATATTCAAAAGTCTTATAATCACCTACTACTTTATGGTGATTTTTAATCTCATCGATGTTTGGGTATGATTTTAATATTAAAGACTTATCGTTAGATGCAAAAGGTATTGAACTAGTATTGTCAAAAACAAATACACTTCCTGGTAATTTTTCAAATGTTTTTTGTAGAGATGTTAAAAGTAAATCAACACCCAAAACAGCTATAAGTTTTCCATTTTTTTCAATAGGTACAGAATAAGTAAAACTAGGGAATTTTGTTACTGAATCTTCGTACACATCGCTTACAAAAACACCTTTATTTTTTAATGCTCCCTTATACCAATCTCGCGTAGTTGCATTATATTGAGGATCATCATAATAACTTATACCACCACCTCTTTTTCTAAAAGGTATTCCTTTCTTATCTGATTCTGCATCACTAACAAGCATGGTTCCATCAGGAAAACCAAGATATACTGCTAAAGTATTTGAACCATCTTTAAATACTTTCAAATCCTTAGCAAAATATTCCCCTAATTTATCAAAATTTTCTGTCTGGTATTTTGGTAATAAATCTATATATTTTTTTATAGATAATAGAATTTCAATATAACTTTCAATATAAGTTTCCACTTGAGCAGTAGTTACTAATAAATAATCTTTATTTGCATTTTTACTATTTATAATAAGATTTTCTCTACTTGAATAAAAAGCCATTGCAGTTACTATAAACAAAGCTAGAGCAACTATAATCCCAGTAATATAAGAAAGTTTATTCTTTACACTAATAAAACTATTTTTAAAAAGCATTTATTTTCCTTGAATTTTACTATCATTATATTAATAATTCTATCGAAAAATTATAATAATAATTTTAAAAATTCATAATAATAAAATATTTTTTTTAAAAATGTAAAATAAAGTGATAGATGTAGAAGTTTTTTAGAAAAATAGCAGTGAAGCAAGACTAGACTTCACTGCTATAAAATTATAATTTACCTTCGTTTTTGCTTAAGTAATCAGCTACACCTTTAGGATCAGCTTTCATACCTTCATCACCTTTATTCCAACCAGCTGGACAAACTTCACCATGCTCATTAGTAAATAACATAGTATCAACCATTCTAATCATTTCATCAATGTTTCTTCCAAGTGGTAAATCATTAACTACTGCATGGCGGATTGTTCCATCAGCATCAAGCAAGAAAGAGCCTCTTAAAGCAACTGCTTCTTCAAATAAAACATCAAAATTTCTAGCAATTTGTTTTGTTAAGTCAGCTACTAAAGGAAATTTAACTTGACCTATACCACCTTGATTTACTGGCATATTTTTCCAAGCAAAGTGAGAGAATTCATTATCGCAAGATACACCAATTACTTCAATACCTCTATCTTTAAAGTCTTGATATCTTTTATCAAAAGCAATGATTTCAGATGGGCAAACAAAAGTAAAATCTTTTGGATAGAAAAATACTACCGCACCTTTTGGTCCTATATTTTTATAAAGATTAAAATCTCCTACTATTTCATTATTACCTAATACAGCAGGTGCTGTAAAATCAATAGCTTTTTTAGTTACTACCATAATTTTATCTCCTAATTAATAAATTTTATTTGTAACGAAATAATATCATTTGTAAATTTAAAAATTTATTAATTGTGTAAAATTATCCATAATTTAATTTTATTATCAAAATTAAAAGATTTTAAGAATAAAATTAAGACAATTTTGATAATCTTGCATTTAACATTTAATATTAAGGAGTAAAAAATGGCAGTTAAAATTACTGATATTTGTATAGCATGTGGTTCTTGTATAGATGAATGCCCGGTAAGTGCAATCGTGGATGATGCAAACAATCCTGAGGGTGAAGATAGATATTATGTTTATGCTGATAAATGTGTTGAGTGTGTAGGACATAATGACCAACCAGCCTGTGCAAGCGCTTGCCCAACCGATGGATGTATTGTATGGAGTGATGTAGTTAGTGGTCAACCAAGCCGTGATAATATCGGAAGTGATTTAAGAGATGGTTCAACTCCAGTATTTGCTTAATAATTTAATGTAAGTATCTTGTTTTCAAGCTACTTACAAACTCTTCTATAAACTCTAAATTTTATATAATTTTAAAGCATTTTTTGGTATAATTAGCTCTTTTATAAATATAAAACTTATTTAAATTAAGGGGACGATTTTGGAAAAAACACTTTCTATTATTAAACCTGATGCAGTTAAAAAAGGTGTTATTGGTCAAATTTTAACACGCTTTGAAAGCAATGGTCTAAGAATAGCAGCAACAAAAAAAATACAGCTTTCAGAAAAAGAAGCTCAAGAATTTTACGCTGTACACAAAGACAGACCTTTTTTTAAAGATTTAGTTGAATTTATGATCAGTGGTCCGGTTGTGGTTTCTGTTTTAGAAGGCGAAAATGCTGTATTAAAAAACAGAGAATTAATGGGTGCTACAAATCCAAAAGAAGCAGCTCCTGGTACTATTAGAGCAGATTTTGCAGATAGTATTGATGCAAATGCAGTTCATGGAAGTGATAGCTTAGAAAATGCGAAAATTGAAATAGAATTTTTCTTTTCAAAAACTGAAATTTTATAATGAAAATCGCTTTTGCAAAGCTTAGTTCTATAGCTTACCCTTTTAAACTAGATCTTGATAATATAGTTTTTGAAGGAACTATTACAAAAGTTAATCCAAAATTAGCAAAAATAAAGGCTAATTTCAAAGGCTTTGCTTATAGAAATTGCGATCGTTGTGGTGATGAAATGGAGCTTAAAATTGATCAAAATATAGAGCTTTTTGCAAGCGATGGAATTTTCAAAGATGAAAATAACACTTTAAGTGATACTATGGAGTTTTTTGACTCTCATATAGATTTAATAGAGCTTGCCACAAGTGAGTTGCAATCTTATTTAAGTGATTATTTTTATTGCAATAAATGTTCAAATTAACAAAGGAGTAAAAAATGGCAGTACCTAAGAGAAGAGTGAGTAAAACTCGTGCAGCAAAACGCAGAACTCATTATAAAGTTACCCTACCTATGCCTATAAAAGACAAAGATGGTAGCTATAAAATGCCTCACCGTGTAAATCCAGTAACTAAGGAATATTAATAACGATGACAAGCATTGCTATTGATGCAATGGGTGGTGATTTTGGGGAAAAACCTATTATAGAAGGTGTGATTCAGGCTTTAAAAGAGCGTGAATTTAAAGCTATCTTGGTAGGGGATCCTCAAAAGCTTAAAACCTTAATCCCTCAAGAATTAAACTCATATATAGAATACGAAGAAGCTTTTGATGTATTTGCTATGGAAGAAAATTCCACAGATGCACTAAAAAGAAAAGACAGTACTATCTACAAGGCTATAGAATTAGTAAGAAATCAAAAAGCAAAAGCTGTTGTTTCTGCTGGGCATAGTGGAGCTACAATGAGTTTAGCCACATTAAGGCTTGGAAGATTAGCAAATATTGCTAGACCTGCAATAGCCACCTTAATGCCAAATATCCATTCAAGAACACTTGTACTAGATGTTGGAGCGAATGTTGATTGCAAAAGCGAGCATTTATTTCAGTTTGCCATTATGGGTGAAGCTTATGCAAAAGAGATTTTAAAAATTGCTAAGCCTAGAGTTGCCTTGCTATCAAACGGCGAAGAAGAATGCAAAGGAAACGAACTTACTAAAGAAACCCACCAACTTTTAAAGCAACTTCCAAATTTTGTAGGAAATGCTGAAGGTAGAGATATCTTTAATGGCACCATAGATGTATTAGTATGTGATGGATTTAATGGAAATATTTTACTTAAAACTGGCGAAGGTGTAGCAAGTGTTATTACAAAGCTTTTAAAACAAGAAATTCAAAAATCTTTTTTAGCAAAACTTGGCTATCTTTTAGCAAAACCAGCTTTTAATGAACTAAAAACTCATATTGACTATGAAGAATATGGTGGAGCCCCACTTTTAGGTGTAAAAGAATGTGTCATTATAAGTCATGGAAAAAGTGGCCCAAAAGCTATAAAAAATGCTATTTTTCAAGCATTAAATTTCACACAATCAAATATAAATCAAACCATAGAAAAAGAACTTTCTAATTATGAAATCAACTAAAGCTTCCTTAAAAAGTATAGCTTCTTATATCCCTACAAAAACTCTAAGTAATTTTGACTTAGAAAAAATGGTTCAAACTAGCAATGAATGGATATTAAGAAGAACCGGTATAGAACAAAGACATATAGCAAATGATAATGAGAATACAAGCGATCTTGGTACTAAAGCAGCTATAAAAGCTATACAAAGAGCTAATTTAGATCCTCACGATATAGATGCGATCATCGTAGCTACTTTAAGTCCTGATTATTTTACCATGCCATCAACCGCATGCAAAATTGCTCATAATTTGGGCTTAAAAAATATCACCGCTTTTGATATTTCTGCTGCATGCTCGGGATTTATTTATCTTTTAGAGCTTGCTAAATCTATGGTTGAAAGTGGTGCTAAAAAAAATGTATTAATCGTAGGAGCTGAAAAAATTAGCTCTATTATGGATTATACTGATAGAAGCATTTGTGTGTTATTTGGCGATGGAGCTGGGGCTGGAGTTGTGTCATTAGATGATAATTTTCCTATTATAGATACTCATACTGCAAGTGATGGAGAATTTGGAGATTTATTAATGACTCAAAGAGCTCAAAAAAGCAGTATCTGCTCTCCACTTTCCATGCAAATGAAAGGAAATGAGGTATTTAAAATCGCGGTGAATACTCTAAGTAATGATGTTATTGAAATTCTTGCAAAAAACAATATAAAAAGCGAAGAAATTGATCTTTTTATACCTCATCAAGCTAATTTAAGAATTATCAAGGCCGTACAAGAAAAATTAAATTTTACAGATGAACAATGCGTAGTTACTGTCCAAAAATATGGCAATACCTCAGCTGCTTCAATTCCTATGGCAATGAATGATGCTTACGAGCAAGGTCGCTTAAAACAAGGTTCGTTAATATTGCTTGATGCTTTTGGCGGAGGCTTTACTTGGGGTTCAGCACTGCTTCGTTTTGGCGGAGAAAATAACAAATAAGTTTTTTGCTTATTTGTTATTTAAAAGTTCCGATTTGATCTAATACTGACTTTCTAGTTTGATTATCCGAAGAATCTACACGGATATAAAATTCAACCCTATTATTTATTTCATCTTCTTTGTTTGCACCTAAAGGATAGTTATCTCCAAAACTAACCACTATAAGTTGAGCTGGATTAATCCCTTTAGCAATCAAATAATCAGCCACAACTTGAGCCCTTTTGCTTGCTAAATCAAAATTCCTTTTAGGATCTTTATCGCTTGCATCAGTATAACCTCTAAGTTCTATTTGAGCTTGTGCAGGCATTCTTTTTAAAACTTCACTAATGCGCTTTAGAAAATCTTGCACATCAGCTGAATCAATTTGTGTACTACCTCTAGCAAATTCAACTCTTGCAGGTAAATTTAAAACTATATTATTTTCTCTTTGATCTAAAGCTGCTTTTAATTTTTCTATATTTTCTTGTTGAGTGATACTTAATTTTTTAAGTTTCTCAAGTTCTTCAACATTTGCATTAGATGGCGCACTATATTTATTATGCACTTCACTTTCTTTTTCTAAAGGATTTGAAGCAGTAAATTCAAAAATTTTAACGAATTCAGTTTTTAAGGCTTCAGTTTTAGCAGGATTACTTTCAGAAATCGCCCAAAGAGCAATGAAAAGTGCTAAAAGCAAACTTAAAAAGTCTGCATAAGGCACAGCCCATTTTTCACCTGCTGGACATTCTGGACATTTATGTTTTTTTCCCATTTTTAACTCTTACTTATCAAACTGAGAAATTCTAGACTCGCCTTGTCCAAGGTAATTAAACAATTTAGCCTCTAAATCTCTAGGATTAGCTCCCTCAGCAATACTCACAATAGCATGTGAGATAACTATCCTTTCTTTGATCAGCTCATGCGCATTAGCTTTAATTTTATGTCCCCAAGGACCAAATAAAGCATAAGCACCAAAAATCCCAGTTACCGTTGCAGTAAATGCCCCTGCAATACCTGCTGCCATAGCTTGAGGATCATCTAAAAGTTGCAATGCAAGCATAAGCCCCATAACCGCACCAACAAGACCCATAGTAGGACAAGTCTCACCAAAGCGTATCCAATATTCAGCAGTTTCTTTATAGTATTCTTCCATTTCTTCTATTTGGATTTCCATGCTTTCTTTAATCTCTTCCACACTCTTACCATCAACCATCATCATCATGGTTTCTTTTAAAAACTCATTATCAATTTCATTAGTTTTTGATTCTAAAGCCAAAAGCCCATCTCTTCTTGCTATGATAGAGTATTCTACAAGCTCAGCTATCCTTTGACTTAAATTTACCCCTGCACCTTTAAAGGCAAGTTTTAATTCTTTATAAGCTGCTTTAACAAATTTTTTATGCGTTGCTGTCATCGCACAAAAAGCCGCAGTTGGAACCACGATCAAAAACGAACTTAAGTGCAAAACATGCAAAGGGTTACCACCCTCTAAAATATCCCCTACAGAAATACTAACAACAGCTAATACCATCCCAAGTATGGTTGAAAGATCCATTAGTTATTCTCCTTATTTTAATGCGCCCCAATTTTTGGCAATACTTGATGAAGTTTTTAATTTAACTTTTAATTTTACAATATTTTCCATAATATCACTAGCATTTTTTGCAAATTCCTCGCAAAGTTCATCTTTTACTTCAAAAATAAGCTCATCATGAATTTGTAAAATCAAGCGTTTATTTTCATCTAAGTCTTTTGCAATTTCTATCATTGCAAGTTTTATTATATCGGCAGCAGAACCTTGAAGTGTAGAGTTAATACTCTCTCTTTCATACATTGCCACATGCATAGGCTTTGCATTTTCAAAATCAAAATAACGCTTACGACCTAGCAAAGTCTTTATAAAACCATTTTGCTTAGCTTCATTTTTTACCTTTTCAAAATAAGTTTTAATACTAGTAAAATTCTCAAAATATTTTTCAATATATTCTTTAGCTAACTTTGCTTCTATTTTTAAATTTTGACTCAAAGTCTTATAACCCATGCCATAAATAAGACCAAAATTTATGCTTTTAGCAATACTTCTTGTCTCATAATCACTATGACCAAAGATCATAATAGCAGTTTTTGCATGAATGTCCTCATCATTTGAAAACGCTTCTAGTAATTTCTCATCTTCGCTAAAATGCGCCAGCATTCTAAGCTCAATTTGTGAATAATCAAGTGAAATAAAACTAAATCCTTCTTTTGCTACAAAACAAGATTTATAATCTTTAGCATATTGACCATGAGCAGGGATATTTTGCAAATTTGGATCTTTTGATGAAAGGCGTCCAGTTGCAGTACCAGTTTGCAAAAAGCTTGAATAAATTCTTGAGTTTTCATCTTTTTTAGCTAATTTTAACAAAGGTTCACAATAAGTAGAAACTAATTTTGCAAGCTCTCTATAAGCTAAAATTTCTTTTACAATCGGATGGTTATCTAAAATAGCATTTAAAACCTTTTCGTCGGTAGAATAACCTGTTTTACTTTTTTTGCCACTTGGTAGTTTTAATTTTTCAAATAAAATATCCCCTACTTGTTTAGGAGAGTTAATATTAAATTTTTCACCTGCTAAATCATATATTTTTTCACTTAATATTTTGATATCTTGATTAAAACTTTGCATTAAGCTTTCAAGCTTTTGAGTATCAAGTTTAATGCCATTATTTTCCATCATAATAAGTACTTTGATAAATTCAAACTCACTTTTTTGTGCAAGTTCAAACAAAGGCTTTTCTAAATTTTTTAAAAAATACAAATAAAATCTTAAAGTAATATAAGCATCTTCAGCTGCATATTTACAAGCTTTTTCTACATCCACTCCCGCAAAACTTTCTCCTTTTTTTACCAAGTCTTCAAAATGCAAAGTCTCATAATCAAATAATCTTTTTGCTAAATCATCCATATTTACACGCAAAATTGGTTCTTTAAGCCATGCAAGTATCATAGTATCAGCATAATTTTTTGGAGGAAGTAAATTAAAATTATTTTTTATAATCTCAAAATCATATTTAAGATTATGTCCTATAACCGTGCTTTGATAAATTTTTTCTATGCCCTTTTTAGCTACTTGCATAGAAATTTGCTTGCAAACTCCTAAATAATCATGCGCAAGTGGCACATAAAAGGCTTCGCTTTCATGAAAACAAAAACTAAATCCTACTATCTTAGCTTCTTTAGTATCTAAGCCCGTAGTTTCAGTGTCAAAAGCAACAATGCTTTGATTATCAATTTTTTCTAAAATTTCAAATAATTCTTTCTCATCTAAGATTAATCTTGCATTAAATCCTAAATTTTTATCTTTATTAGTAGGATTAGTGCGTAGTTTTTTTAACAAAGCATTTAATTCATACTGCTCTAAAATATCCATAATCTTAAGCAAAGGCTCATCTTTTGGATACTCACAATTTAAAAGCATATCTTTTACATCTAAATCCTCATACAAAGAAGCAAGTTTTTTGCTCAAAAAGGCATTTTCTTTACCTTCAAGAAGCAAATTTCTATTTCTTTCATTACGCACTAGTGTTAAGTTTTCATAAATTCCCTCAATGCTTTCAAACTCATCAAGTAAATTCTTAGCTCCCTTAGCACCAATTCCTTTTACACCTGGGATATTATCTGAACTATCTCCACATAGAGCTAAAAAATCTCTTATTTGGCTAGGTTTTACCCCATATTTTTCTAAACACCCTGCTTCATTATAATCATTTTTTGAAATAGGACTATAAATACTAACTTTATTATCTTTTATAAGTTGATACAAATCTTTATCTTGAGTGATAATTCTTATAAAAATATCCTTATTTTCACACTCTTTAACCAAAGATGCGATGATATCATCAGCCTCATAGCCTTCGCAAGAAAAACTTGAAAAACCCATTTTTTCTATCATTTGAATACAAATTGGAATTTGAGCTAATAAATCAGGTGGAGGTGGAGTACGGTTGATTTTATAATTTGGATCAATTTCACTTCTAAAAGTTTTTCCTTTACTATCAAGAGCAAAAATAATCATATCACTAGGATGTTCATTTTTCAAACTATAAATAAAATTAGCAAAACCGCTAATCATATTACTAGGCTCGCCTTTTGAATTTTTCAAACCCTTTAAAGCATAAAAAAGTCTAAAGAAAAAGCCAAAAGTATCAATTATCGTTAAAGTTTTCATTTTTTTCCTATATATTAAAAAATAATAATAATTATCGCCCAAAATTATTTAAAAGTCGGTAAAAAGTATTAAATTTCCATTTTAAGCATTTTAGATAAAATTATCATTTTGAAATTTCAAATAAAGGTTTAATCTTGCAAACAAAATCAATCGCGGATGAAAATTTTCAAACTCCACAAGGAAAAAAAGCCTTCAAAAAGGCTGTGTTTTCGTGTTGGCTAGGAACTGCTATGGAATATGCAGATTTTGCACTTTATGGCTTAGCTGCAGCTACTGTTTTTTCAGAAGTTTTCTTTCCTGAGCAAACTCCTGTTATAGCATTATTGCTTAGTTTTGTTACTTATGGTATAGGTTTTATTGCTAGACCTATTGGAGCTTTATTTTTTGGATATTTAGGAGATAAATACGGAAGAAAAAATGTATTGATGAGCACCATTGCATTAATGGGTATTTCAACTACTTTAATTGGTTTTATACCAAGTTATGCAGTAATTGGAATTTGGGCTCCTATATGTTTGGTTATTTTGCGTTTTATGCAAGGCTTTGGCGCAGGTGCTGAGCTTTCAGGTGGGACTGTCATGCTTGGAGAATACGCTCCTAGTAAGCATAGAGGTTTAATCTCTTCTATCATCGCTCTTGGATCAAATAGTGGAACCTTGCTTGCAGCTTTTGTATGGCTTTTAGTTACAAGTATGGATGATGCTAGTTTTAAAGAATGGGGATGGAGAATTCCTTTTATAGGAAGTATTTTTATAGCACTTTTTGCTGTTTATATGCGTTTAAATGTAAAAGAAACTCCTGTTTTTGAAAAACAAAAAGAATTAATGCTAAAAATTCGTCATGAAAATGAAGTGCATATGAAAAAAGATGAAAGAACTTTTTGGCAAAAAAGTCGTGCATTTTGGACTATGGTGGGTATAAGGATAGGAGAAAATGGGCCATCTTATCTTGCACAAGGCTTTATAGTAGGCTATGTAACTAAAATTTTACTTCTTGATAAATCAGTAGCCACAACTGCTGTTGTTATCGCTTCTTTAGTAGGATTTTTAGTTATACCTTTAGCAGGATATTTAAGTGATAAATTTGGAAGATGTATTACTTATAGAACCTTTTGCTTACTTTTAATGCTTTATGCCTTCCCTGCTTTTATGCTACTTGATAGTAAAAATGAAATTATCGTGATTTTAACTATCATCGTAGGTATGTCTTTGGCATCTTTAGGGATTTTTGGCGTGCAAGCTGCGTGGGGTGTAGAACTTTTTGGAGCAAAAAATCGCTACACTAAAATGGCACTAGCAAAAGAATTTGGCTCTATACTTTCAGGAGGAACTGCTCCTATGATAGCTTCAGCTTTGCTTGCTTATTATGGCACTTGGTGGCCAATAGCATTGTATTTTGTTATCACCGCAGGAATTGGTTTTATCACAACCTTCTTTGCGCCAGAAACTAGAGGCAGGGATTTAAATTTAATAGAAGATGCGATATGATACGCCTTATTTTAGATACTGATATAGGCAATGGAATAGCAGGGGCTAATACCGATGATGGTTTAGCCCTTGGGCTTATTTTAGCCTCTAAAGAAATCAAACTTGAAATGATTAGCACTTTAAGTGGTAATGTACAAGCTTTAACCGCTTATAGCGTTGCTAAAGATTTATTAAATAAGCTTAATCTAGATATACCTTTGTATTTAGGTGCTCATGAAGCTTTATGTGAAGATAGTCATTTTTGGAGACAAAGGCTAGATAAAGGTGTAGAAGGGTTTAAACTTACTCATCTTTGGGATCATATAAAACCTATAAAAATCTTAGAAAACATAAACCCAAATGCTTGTATGAAAATGGGCGAGCTTGTTATGCAAAACCCAGGTGAAATTTCAATTTGTGCTATAGGACCTTTAACAAATATAGCCATAGCAATGAAGCTTTTTAAAGACTTTGATAAAAATGTGAAAGAAATTTTTATCATGGGTGGAAGCTTTGATATGCCTTATCATATCAAAGATACAAATTTTGGTTTTGATCCTGAAGCTGCTAGCATAGTTTTAAACTCAAGAGCTAAAATCACACTTATTCCTTATAATGCAACAATGCAAACTATGCTCACACATGAAGATTTAAATGCTTTAGAAAATCAAAATCCTCTTTGTGATTTTTTAGTACAGACTTTAAGAGTTTGGATTGATTATGCAAGCAAAACAAGAAGCACAAATGGCACATGGATACATGATGCATTAACTGTTGCTTATATGCTTGATCCTAATTTAGCAAATTTTGATGAGTATTTAGTAGATGTCATTTGTGATAGTACTTTTGCTAGAGGAAGCACACTAAGGTGTTTTAAAGATGCAAAAATGCCTATGAAAAATCATGAATTAAAAAACACTATAAAAGTTTTAAAAGATATTAATAATACTAGACTTTTAAAACTTTTAAAATCAAGACTTTTAAATGGAATTTGCTATGAAAATTACAAAAGCATAACGACTTAATTTACCCAAGGCTATAAAAATACTTGCTTTTAAAAAAGAATACTTAGCAAATCCAAGCCCTAGTGCAAAAAGATCTCCCACTATGGGTAAAAAAGTAAAAAAAGCATACAAAGAGCCAAATTTTTTAAAGTTTGCATTGATTTTTTCTAATTTACGCAAAGAGCCTTTAAAATATTTTTCTAAAATTTGACTCTCTCCAAAATAAGCTAACGCATAAGTACTCAAACTACCCAAAGTATTCCCCAAACTTGCGACAAATAAAACCATACAAGCATTAAAATCTAATTTCACAAAAGCAAGTACAAAAGCTTCACTTGCCATAGGCAAAAGCGTGCTAGAGAGAAAACATACTATAAAAAGCCCTATATAGCTTATATCATTATATAAAAAATCAAACATTACAAATTTTCTTAGTATTTATTTTCCAAACTATCATTTTAAAGAATTTTTAATAATAATTATCTTAGAATGTAAAGTCATTTGGCAATTTTTTAAAAGGAAAAACTATGGAAAGGAAAAAATTTTCTAAACTAAATTTAGAATACTCATTTAACAAAGCTTCTTTTTCTTGGCGTTAAGCCTACTACTACATTTTCAATCATTTTTTATTTTACATTTTTAGTTTTAGTTGATCATTTTTGATTTTATATTATTAATCATTTTAAGGAAATACTATGAAAAAATATTATGGAAAATTTGGTGGGCAATTTGTGCCAAATGAAGTAAAAATAGCATTAGATGAAGTAGAAAAAGCTTTTTTAAAACTCAAAAAAGATAAAGATTTTAACACAGAATTAAAAGAACTCTTAGCTAATTATGTGGGAAGACCTACGCCTTTATACCATGCTAAAAATTTAAGCAAGCTTTATAATCATGAAATTTATTTAAAAAGAGAAGACTTAACTCACACAGGAGCTCATAAGATCAACAATGCCATAGCTCAAGCCTTAATGGCAAAGAAAATGAATAAGAAAAAAATTATTGCAGAAACTGGAGCAGGACAACACGGGCTTGCAACAGCTACTGCAGCAGCACTTTTGGGACTTGAATGTGAGATATTTATGGGAGCTATTGATGTAAAAAGACAAGCCTTAAATGTCTATAAAATGGAGCTTTTAGGAGCAAAAGTTCATGCGGTAGAAAGTGGAAGTAAAACTTTAAGTGATGCGGTGGATGAGGCTTTAAATTTTTGGGTTAAAAATACCAAAGAAGTATTTTATGTAGTAGGAAGTGCAGTGGGGCCTTATCCTTATCCGCAAATTGTTACGCATTTTCAAAGTATTATAGGTAAAGAATGTAAAATGCAACTTAGAAAATTAAATAAAAAAGTAGATTATATCATAGCAGCAGCTGGAGGTGGTAGCAATGCTGCTGGAATTTTTCATGCATTTTTAAAAGATGAAAAAGTTAAACTCGTAGGCGTTGAAGCAGCAGGTTTAGGAAAAGACACACCTTATCATGCAGCCACACTTACTAAAGGCAAAGAAGGTATTATCCATGGTATGAAAACTAAAGTTTTACAAGATGATAAAGGAAACATTGCTCATACTTTTAGCATCTCTGCTGGACTTGATTACCCTGGCATAGGTCCTTTGCACGCATATTTGCAAGAAAGTAAAAGAGCAAGTTATCATGCTATTAGTGATGATGAGTGTATTAATGCTTTAAAATTATTATGCAAAGAAGAAGGCATTATACCTGCTATTGAAAGCTCACATGCATTAGCTTATTTAGAAAAACTTTGTCCAACTTTAAAGAAAAAAAGTGTGATAGTTATAAATCTTTCAGGAAGAGGAGATAAAGATATGCAAAGTATTTATGAGTATAAAAAAGGTGAAATTTATGGTTGAAGGATAACTTCAACCAATTTATTTTTTTGCGCTTTTTAACTCTAAATTTAGATAATACCCCGTATAAGAACCACTTTTTTCATGATTTTTAGCAAGCTCTTCAACGCTACCTTTAGCTATAACCTTACCACCTTTAACTCCACCTTCAGGTCCCATATCGATGATATAATCAGCATTTTTAATCACATCTAAATTATGCTCTATCACAAACACACTATTTCCAAGATCAACTAAATGTTGCAAAACCAAAATAAGTTTATTAACATCTTCAAAATGAAGTCCTGTTGTAGGTTCATCTAAAATATAAAGAGTTTTTCCCGTATCACTTCTGCTTAATTCTTTAGCTAGTTTGATACGCTGAGCCTCCCCACCACTTAAAGTAGTTGCATTTTGTCCTAAGGTAAGATAATCAAGCCCAACTTTTACCAAAGTATCAAGCTTTTGCTTTATCTTTGGCACAGAAGTAAAAAACTCACTTGCTTCAATAATACTCATATTTAAAACATCAGCTATGCTTTTACCTTTATATTTGATCTCAAGTGTTGCATCATTATATCTTTTACCATTACAAACATCACAAGTTACCATCACATCAGGCAAAAAGTGCATTTCGATTTTAATTTCACCATCGCCACTACACTTTTCACATCTTCCACCTTTAACATTAAAAGAAAAACGCCCTGCTTTATAGCCTCGCATTTTAGCTTCTTTGGTAGCTGCAAAAAGATTACGAATTTCATCCATAGCACCTGTATAAGTAGCAGGATTTGAACGCGGAGTCCTTCCTATAGGACTTTGATCAAGATAAATCACCTTATCAAGTTTTTCTAAACCTTCTATTTTAGCCCCGCTTAGTTTTTTAACTTTTTTAGCACGGTTAAGCTCTTCTTTTGCAAATGGAAGCAAAGTTTGTAAAATTAATGAGCTTTTACCACTTCCTGAAACACCTGTAATTGCTACAAGATTGTGTAATGGAAAATCTACACTTAAATTTTGAATATTATTAATACTCACATCTTTTAAACTAATAAAATCTTTTTGTTCTCTATTTTTTTGATGAGCAATTTGCTTTTTACCACTCATATAAAGGGCGGTTTGGCTTTTACTTTTTAACAATTCTTTATAAGTCCCACTAAATACAACCTCACCGCCAAATTTACCAGCATTTGGACCAATATCTACGATAAAATCTGCCTCTTCTATGGTCATTTTATCATGCTCAACTACAATTAAAGTATTACCCTTTTGCTGAAGATTTCTTAAAGTTTTAATGAGTTTTGCCGTATCTCGTTCATGCAAACCAATGCTAGGCTCATCTAAAACATACATCACCCCGCTTAAACCACTACCAATTTGAGATGCTATACGAATTCTTTGAGCCTCACCCCCGCTAATGGTTCTTGCATCACGCCCTAAAGATAAATACCCAAGTCCTACATCATAAAGAAAAAATAATCTTTCATTAATTTCTTTAAAAATAGGCTTAGCTATCAATCTTTCTTGCTCACTTAAATACGCAAAATTAGCTTCTTTTGAAAAAAATGCAGTGGTATTTTCTATGCTCATATCTAAAATTTCACCCAAATTTTTCTCAGCTACTTTTACAGCTAAACTCTCAGCTCTTAAACGATGGCCATTGCAATCTTTGCAAGTTTTTTCGCTCATATACTCGCTTAAATCTTTTTCATCTTTTAGCATTTCATAGGCATATTTAACCGCACCTTCAAATTTACGACTTAAGCGATGTCTTTTCCATAAAAAGTTAATTTCCTTAGCATTACCATAAAGCACTAGACGCTTTTCTTCTTCACTTAACTCATTATATGGAATTTTTATCCTGATATCATTTTGCTCACAAAAGGCCATTAAAAACTTATAATAATAACTTTTATTAAACCCATATAAAAGCTTTATAGCTCCTGCTTCTAAGCTTAATTCTTCATTGATAAGCTTTTTCATATCTAGCGTATATCTTATACCAAGACCATCACAACTTGGACAAGCACCTTTTGGAGAATTAAAAGAAAAACTCAAAGGCTCAAGCAAAGGAAAAGAAATTTTACAATCAAAACAAGCATTATGCTCACTATAATGAAAATGTTTTGCTATGTTTAATTCTTCATTATTTAAAACTTCAATTTCCACTTCACCAAAACTCTCACTAAGTCCTTTTTCTATATCACTTGCAAGTCTTGCTAGCATATCATCTTGTACTTGGAGTCTATCTATTACAAGTTTTATTGTATGTTTTTTGGTTTTAGCAAGCCCAATATCCTCATCAAGACGCGTTAAAACTCCATCAATTTGTGCTCTAACATAGCCTTTTGCGACTAAATTTTCTAAAAGATCTGCAAAAGTTCCTTTTTTTTCTTTAATCAACGGCGCATAAATGATGATTTTAGCTCCTTTTGGAAGCTTTAAGATTTCACCTACGATATCTGCTGCACTCATAGATGAGATTTTTTGACCACATTGATGACAATGTTGTGAGCCAATCCTTGCGTATAAAAGTCTTAAATAATCATAAATTTCAGTAATAGTTCCAACAGTTGATCGAGGATTTTTAGAAGTTGTTTTTTGATCAATAGCAATAGCAGGAGTTAAACCTTCTATTTTATCAACATTTGGCTTACCCACTTTATCTAAAAACTGCCTTGCATAAGCACTTAAACTTTCAATATAGCGACGTTGTCCTTCTGCATAAAGCGTACCAAAAGCTAAAGTTGATTTACCACTTCCACTAAGTCCTGTAAAAACTATGAGTTTATTTTTAGGAATTTCTAGGTTGATATTTTTAAGATTATTTTCCTTAGCACCAATGATACTTATTTTGTCATTATTCATACTACAACTACCTTATTTTAAAACCAATATTTTACACAAAATAAGTAAAATAAAGCATATTTATATCTACATAATATTTCTTTAATTTGATTAAATATAGCGTCTATTATAGTTACTTTTGGTAATATATTTTTATATTAAGCCGCTCAGATAACTGTAAAATACCAAACTACGCTACACTAAATTTCACAAAGTAAAAAAGGAGTAAGATGAGTACATCAAATAAAATACTATGGTTTATTATTGCCATTGTTGGTGCTGTTTGTTTTGGAATGCTAGCGCTTCAAAATGGTGAAAGTGTTTCAGCGATTTATCTTGTTATTGCTGCTTTATGTATTTATATCATAGGATATAGATTTTATGGTAGATATATTGCCTATAAGGTGCTAGAGCTAGATAAAAACAGAGCAACTCCTGCTATGGTTAAAAACGACGGATGTGATTTTGTCCCTACAAATAAAATCGTGCTTTTTGGGCATCATTTTGCCGCTATCGCAGGAGCTGGTCCTTTAGTAGGTCCTATACTTGCTGCACAAATGGGTTATTTACCCTCTATGCTTTGGATACTAATAGGCGGTGTTTTAGCAGGTGCAGTACATGATTTTGTAGTTTTATTTATATCTACGCGTCGTAATGGAAAATCTTTAGGAGAGATGATAAAAGATGAATTAGGACAATTTGTCGGCGCAGTGGCAATGATCGCTATATTTGGAATTATGCTTATAATTATTGCGATTTTAGCTATGGTTGTTGTAAAAGCTTTAGCAGAATCTCCATGGGGATTATTTACCATTGCAATGACCATTCCTATTGCTATTTTTATGGGAATTTATATGAGATTTTTAAGACCTGGTAGGGTTGGTGAAGCTTCTATTATAGGTTTTATATTGCTCATATTAGCCATACATTATGGAAGTGAAATAGCCGCTGATCCTTATTGGGCGAAAATATTTACCTTTGATGCGCCAACTTTAGCGCTTATTATGATGGCTTATGGTTTTATAGCTGCAATTTTACCTGTTTGGTTTTTACTTGCTCCAAGAGATTATTTATCAACTTTTTTAAAAATCGGTGTTATTGTGGTTATGGCTTTAGCTATTGTATTTGTAGCACCTGATCTTCAAATGCCAAAAATTAATTCTCAATATTTAGATGGAAGCGGGCCTGTATTTGCTGGAGCAATTTTTCCATTTTTATTTATTACCATTGCATGCGGAGCTATTAGTGGTTTTCACGCATTAATTTCAAGTGGTACAACCCCTAAAATGCTTGAAAATGAAACCCATGCATTAGTCGTTGGATATGGCTCTATGCTTATGGAAAGTGCTGTGGCTATCATGGCTTTAATTTGTGCTTGCATTTTACACCCTGGTCTTTACTTTGCCATCAATGCACCTGCTGCTACTATAGGTGTAGATGTTGCAAACGCAGCTGCCACTATTTCTAGCTGGGGTTTTAAAATAACTCCTGAGGAAATCACTACTTTAACTACAAATATAGGCGAACAAAGCATACTATCAAGAACTGGTGGAGCACCAACATTTGCCGTAGGAGTTGCTTTGATTTTACATGAATTATTTGGTGGAGTGAATTTAATGGGTTTTTGGTATCACTTTGCTATTTTATTTGAGGCCTTGTTTATTTTAACCGCTGTTGATGCTGGGACAAGAGCTTGTAGATTTATGGTGCAAGATATATTGGGTAATATTTATAAACCTTTAGGAAATATTAATAATACCTTAGCAGGAATTTTTGCAACAGCTTTAAGTGTTGGTGGATGGGGGTATTTTCTCTATCAAGGAGCGATAGATCCAAAAGGCGGAATTTACTCATTATGGCCACTTTTTGGAGTGAGTAATCAAATGCTTGCTGGCATGGCATTACTTTTAGCAAGTGCAATTTTATTTAAAATGGGAAAAGCTAAATATACTTGGGTAACATTACTTCCTGCTGCTTTTGTTTTAGTTGCAACCCTTTATGGAGGAATCCAAAAAGTACTTCCTTATAAAGAAAGTGATAAGATACATAATGCTATAAGTCATGTTGCTGCTGTACAAATAAATGCACAAAAAATACAAGAATTTAATTTAAAACTTTCTCAAACACAAGATGAAGCAATAATCGAGCAAATCAAAAAAGATATAAAATTAGCATCTCAAGCTAAAAATTCCAATTTAATAAATGCAATTTTATGTGTGTTTTTCATGATTACCACTTTGCTTGTTATACTTTCTTGTTTTGGAATTTTTATCAAAAAATTAAACATTTCTTTAAAAGAAAGCCCTTATATAGCATTAAAAAAGGAAAAAACATGATAAAAAAACTTAAATTATGGTATGAAAAATCCGAAAGGTTTTTTCATCCCTTAGTTGGAGTTGCAAGCTATGATAAATATCTTGAACATATGAGAGAAAAACATCCTAAAGCACCTTGTAAAAGTAGAAAAGAATTTTTTAAAGATTTTCTTGAAAAAAAATACAATAGTGGCTTAGGAAAATGCTGATAAATATTAAAGAGTAAAGTTTTTACTATACAAATGATTTTTGGTGAAAATCACCAAAAATCAAGCATGTTTTTTAGCAAAAGCTTTCATAAATTCACTTAACTTTTGAACCTTTTCAATGCTGATAGAATTATAAACACTAGCACGAATTCCACCTAAAATTTTATGCCCTTTAAGACCTATCATACCATTTTCTTCAGCTTCTTTTACAAAAACTGGTTCTAAGTTTTTATCACAAGCTATATTAAAACTAATATTCATTAATGATCTATCCTCTTTTTTAGCATGACCTTTATAAAAACCATTACTCTCATCAATTACATCGTATAAAATTTTAGCCTTTTGTATGTTTTGCTCATTGATTTTATCTAAGCCACCTTGATTTAAAAGCCATTTCATTTCAAGATTAAACATATATATAGCAAAGGTTGCAGGTGTATTAAATAAAGAATTATTTTCAGCATAAACACTGTATTTTAACATACTAGGTATATTTTTGTTTTTACTACGCTCTATCATATCTTTGCGGATAAATGCACAAGCAAGTCCTGAAATTCCTGCATTTTTTTGCACTCCACCAAAAAGCATAGCAACATTAGAAAAATCTATCTTTTTAGAGAAAAAATCACTAGAAGCATCAATTATCAAAGGACTTTTAGTCTTTGGATAGCTTTTATACTGAGTTCCATAAATGGTATTATTAGAGCATATATAAGCATAATCTGCATTATCACTAAATTCAAATTGTGGGATATGATCAAACTCACTTTCTTGGCTACTTGCTACTATTTTTGCATTTACTCCTAAAATTTCAGCCTCTTTAATAGCTTTTTTAGTCCAAACACCAGTATTAGCAAATTCACAAACTCCACCCATATATAAATTCATAGGTATCATAGCAAATTGCAAACTAGCCCCACCTTGCATTAAAAGCACTTCATAATCATCATTTACACCATAAAGCTCTTTTGCCATTTTAATAGCTTCAAAATGCACTTCCTCAAAAACCTTTCCACGATGAGAAACTTCCATAATAGAAAAGCCTTTGCCATGATAATCAAACAAATGCTCTTGTGCTTCTTTTAAAACCTCATCAGGCAGATTTGAAGGACCTGCACTAAAATTCATTACTCTCATTTTGTCTCCTTTTTATAGTATTTGGGCTTCTTTACTCTCATTTATTGAGCAAAGTTTTATAATATCTCCTTTTTTTAATTTTTCAAGAGAGATATTTTTGCCATCTTTTTGTAAATTTATCAAATTTTTACTTTTATCAAAGAAATTTTTATGCTGAGTTAAAAGCTCTTCAAAATTATTAAGTTTGTTTTCATAGTTTAATAATTTTAAATTTAAAACGCTCTTTAATTGACTTTGTAAAAAATCAAGCTTTTGTTTTCTAAGAAAAAAAGCATTTTCTAAAGATTTCGCTTTGGCTAAATTTTGCAAATGATCGATTTTGTTTTGATAAAACTTAAGATGATTTAACATTTGGTTTTTAAAACGCATAGCAAGCTCATCAAGTCCTTGTTCTAAGCTTAGTTTATTTGGAAAAATCATGTCAATAGCCGCACTTGGAGTTGGCGCTCTTAAATCTGCTACAAAATCACTAA
This sequence comes from Campylobacter sp. FU_520, assembly GCF_025772385.1. NCBI lineage: Bacteria > Pseudomonadati > Campylobacterota > Epsilonproteobacteria > Campylobacterales > Campylobacteraceae > Campylobacter > Campylobacter sp. FU_520. Next base: position 20,847 of record NZ_JAKMRZ010000018.1, read on the forward strand.
TAACATAATCAATCTCATGTCCAATAGCAGAAACAATAGGCGTTTTTAAAGAAAAAATACATCTTGCAAGTTCTTCATCATTAAAACAAAACAAATCTTCTCTACTTCCACCGCCTCTTGCTAAAATAATCGCATCTAAATTAAACTCATCAGCTTTTTTTAAAGCATTTATCAAAGAATTTGGAGCGCTTTGTCCTTGGGTAAGGGCATTAAAAATAGTTATTTTACAAAGATTGTATTCTTTTTGTGAAATTAGTTTTAACATATCTTGCAAGGCAGCTGAAGTAAAAGAAGTGATTATGCCTATTTTTTTAGGAAATTTAATAATGCTTTTTTTAGCATTTGTATCAAACAAACCTTCTTTTTCAAGCTTTTCTTTTAAGGCTAAAAATTTAGCTTCTAAATCCCCAAGGCTTGTTTTTTGCATACTTTTAGCGATAAATTGATACCTACCACTTGCTTCATACAAACTCACATAACCTCTAAGATCAAGCATATCGCCAACCTTAGGTTTAGCTTGGACAAATTGATTAAAACCTTTAAACATCACACAAGCTATGCTTGATTTTTCATCTTTTAAGTCAAAATACCAATGTCCTGAACTATGAATAGTAATTTTAGAAATTTCCCCACTAAGCTCTATATCATCAAGATGAAATTCTAATAAACTTTTAGCTTTTAGATTAAGTTCTGAAACTTTCATTTTTTTCTTGCAATAAACATAGAGCAAACACCAAAACTAAAGCTTTTATACTCTAACATTTCAAAATGCTCACTCAATTCTCTGATAAATTCTTCTTTGCTTAAAAAATCTTCTATAGAATTTGGTAAATACTCATAAGCACTATAATTTTTACTGATAAATCCACCCACTTTTGGCAAAATATTTTTTAAGTAAAAATCTCTACAAGCAGCTATAAAACCACCCTGCTCTCTTTTGGTAAATTCAAGTACAAGTAAAATCCCATCCTTTTTTAACACTCTTGCAAATTCTTTTATAGCTTCTTTTCTATCTACCACATTGCGTATGCCATAACTTATACTTATGATGTCTACACTTTCATTTTCAAGTGGAAGCTCTTGTGCTTTTGCTTGCACAAAAGTTGCTTCAGGAATTTTTTTCTTAGCTACTTCAAGCATGCCTGCACTTGGATCAACCCCTTTTATACTCGTAATGTTTTTATTTGCTTTTAAGGCTTGATTTTGCCATTCTATAATCATATCGCCTGTACCACAAGCTACATCGATAATATCAAGTTCATTATTAGAAAATTTAAAAACATCCAAACAAGCTTTTTTTCTCCAACTCACATCACTTCCAAAACTTAAAATTCTATTAGCCTTATCATAAGTTGGTGCTATATCATCAAACATTTTAACTATTTTTTCTTGTTTTTGCATGTTTTTCCTAACTATATATTTTTAATTTTTTAATACTTTTTTCAATTTGTTTTATTATATTTGCATCATATGAAATTTGCTCTAAATGATTATATTCAAAATAATTTTTTAGTTTTTCAATACTTTTTTCTTCAAACATAGTTGCAAAATAGCATAATAAAAATTTTATTCTTTCTATTTCTTCTTCAAGATTTCTTTGAGATTTTACAATTTTTTTCTTTAAAAAAACTAATTCTTTTCTTAGTTTGAAAGCTACCAAGGACTT
>NZ_JAKMRZ010000019.1:0-22073 GCF_025772385.1 Campylobacter sp. FU_520
GTTATTAAAGGGTGATTTTCCTTGACCATTTAAATAAGCCTCACCTTTAGCATTAAATTTGCTATCTTTTGAGGTAATTTTTCCATCTCCACTTAAAGTCCATTCTACACTTGCATTTGGTTTTCCGCCTTTAACAGTTACTTTGAAAGTTTCATCGCCTACAAGTTCAGTTTTATCACTTGAAATGCTTAATTTGTATTGATACAAATTAATATCATTCATAGTAAAAGTTTCTTTAGTATCCCCACTTTTAATATATTTAAATTGTGGTTTTATCTTTTCAGTATTAAAATCACTTATTTTGTGATAAGCAATTGTCGCTTCGCCTTTGTTATTTACTTGCACACTATCGCTTTTTGGTTTAATTACTCCATTTGCAATAGGTTCTATTGTGCTATCAGGTAAAAGTCCTTTTACTAAAATAGAATAATCTGTATCATAATCTATTGTATTGTTATGTTTGCCATAAAGAGTAGAATCAAATACTGGATATGTTATTACTGGACTAAAGGTTCTTAAATCATACACAATAGTTTTATTTGAATTTTTACCCACGCCTGAAGTAACAATTTTAATAGGGGTTTTAAATGGAGTTTTTGAAGTTAATAAAGCTTTAGCTTCTCCATTTTGATCAAAGCTTAGCTCTTGATTACTTAATGTTCCATCGCCAGTTAAATCCCATTCTACTTTTTCATTTGGCTTTCCACCCGTAACTTTAACTTCAGTTTTATCTAAAACTAAATCTTTTGTAGGTAAGCCATTTTCATAAGCGTCAAGCTTATCTTTTTGACTATTCATTTCTAAAGAATATTGATAAAGTTTGATATTATCTTTAACTTCAATTTTATTTGCAAGACTTTGATTATAAATAGCTGTAATTTCTAAATTTTTAACATTATAATCTTTGATTGCTTCAAATACTACTTTACTCTCGCCTTTTTCATTTGAAGTAGTTTCTTTGTTATTACTAATTCTAATTTTCTTACCACTATTGGTATCTTTTGCTATCCATTCTACTTTAGTATTGGGCATTAATCCCGTAAGTTTAACTTCAAACTCACTCACATAATCAATTGTTCCATTTTCAAATAAAGCATTTGTAACTGGGTGTTTATGTGTTGGTAAAATCATAGTGGCTTTATAATTTTTAACCTCTAATTCTTTGCTTTTTTCACTAACTAATTCATCATTAGTATTTTTAACAAAGATTTTAACTTTACCATTATTTTCTAAGCCTATGATTTTAACTTTACTTTCGCCTTTATTATCTGCAATAAGTTGTAATTCTTTAGCAGTAGAGCTTTTATTTTCATTTTCTAAGACAAATAAAGCTTTATCCTCGCCCTCTAATCTCCACTTTACATTAGTTTTATTTGGGCGTAAATTTTTATAAGTAGCAATTGCTATTTCTTTATTTCCTATAACTTCTTTATTAATACTTAAATCATTATCGTTATTACCAAATACCATAATTTGCACAGGTGCTTTAAACTCAACTCCATTAACACTAGCAATAACTTTAACTTCTTCTTTATCTTTCATCGTATCATCAGCTTTGTATTTGATAGTAGCATTACCATTGTTATCAGTTGTATCTGAAGTATTTGTTTTAATTAATTCGCCTTTGCCTATTAATCTCCAAACAACTTTTAAATTATTAGCTAAGTTTCCACCTGCTAAAGTGATAAGACTTTCTTCAAATCTTTCTATTTTTTCAGGATTTGCTTTAATTTTAAAATCAAGTTTTATAATTGAAATAGGAAATTTACCATTTGCTTCGCCAGCTACTGCATTTAAATCAGTTTTTGGAGTGCAAGAGTGAATAATTTGCACATAAACTTTTCCGCTATTATCTGTAGTGTAGTCAAAACCTTTTTCAAATACTACACAAGAATGAGTTGGTGTAACTCTCATAGGAGTATTTTTTACTACTTCATCAAAGCCATTTTTTAATAATATACAATGTTTATCATTACCCAAATCTCCACAATAAGAAATGTGATACTTATTTGGAGTTGCTCTATATTCAAGAACCATAGAATAATCTCTATCAATAAATTGAGTTCTAGTGCCTTCAATAGTATTACTAATTCCTGCTAGTTTTGGTTCAAATGCTAATTTCATAGCTTTTTCATCAAGTGGTATGTTAATATTTGCATTAATTGAAGTATTCTTTTTAGAACTCTCTGCACTTCTGCTATGACTTAAAGTAAAAGTTAATGCAGGGAATGGAGAATACGAAATTCCTCCTTCATATATTAATGGATTTTTTTCTAAATCATCTACGCTATTTGCTCCAAAAACGCCTACTTTATCGCCATACCATTGTCCCATTTTTGCAAAAACTGAAACATTAATAAGAGAAGGAAAAGAATATTTGATTTTTGCGTCCCAGCCATTTGCAGGGCGTTCTTGCACATAATCTTTTTCAAAATCATAGCTGTCTATCCAGTTACTCAATCTTTGATAAACATTTGCATTAAATACGAGTGTATCTACCATAGCTTCAGCACCTAAAGACATTCTTTTATGCCCTCTGCTAAAATCATGATCATAGACTGAGTTTAGTCCTAACATAATATTACCTGAATTATTTAAAGCTGTTGCATTTGGATAATATCTTATACCCCCACCAAAGTGTCCTATGGTTCTATCATTAGCAAATTCGCCTATACCACTTTGTAAAAAATAAGATATTTTTGGATTATCTTCACTTACAATAGGTAAAAGTGCTTTAGCATTACCACTAAAACCGCTTCTTTCATTGTAATTAAATGAAAAATCTGTATTAATAGAAGTATTTAATGAATCAATAAATTCTTTAACTAACTCATTTGCACTTGCATTTAAATAAGAACTTGCCATATTTTTTACAATTTCTTCTTTGCTCTTGCTATCTTCACTATCATAAATAGCACCAGCTGTTTGAATAACTTTCATTACTTTATTTGAAAATTCTTGATCTTCTTTGCTTAAATTATCATCTTTTTTACTATCATTTAAAGCTTTTTGTGTTTTTAAATTTTCATTATAATAATTTGCATTTGTAGGGTTTTCAAGATAAACAGTTTCAAAAGGTTTTTTAATAATTTTTTTATCTTTAAAATTAGTATGAGTGTGTTCTTTGATAACTTCTTTATCATCAAACTCAAGCCACTTAGCTGAAATATATTCTTCTTTATTTGCTAGTTTAGCCCATTTAGTGCCAGTTTCGTTAGTTATGACATTTTCAATATCTAATATTCTATTTTCTCTATAAATTTCTACTTGTTTGCTTTTAACATTTGGTTTTTCTCTTGAGATTATGCGATGAGCTTTTACTTTTGCTTTTCTTATAGTTTGTTCTTGAAAATTTGTATTATCTTCTTCGTTATTAATTTCTTTTAAATTATCATCAAGATTATTTTTTTCTTGAATTAGTTGTTCTTTTTTAGCAATTAATTCATTATTGTTTGAATTATTACTTAATTCTTTATCTATACTTCTGATTTCTTTGTTTATTTTTGCATATTTAGCATAGATTTCTTGCTCACTAAGTTCTTTGCTATCTTTTTCTTCTTTTATAATTTCACTAGCTTCATTAACTTGTGTTTCTTGTGATTGAATAGTGTTTGTGTTTTGGGTGCTTGAAGGTAAAATTTCATTATCAGTATTAGCTGATGAAATAATTTTTTTACTTAATATTTCAATCTCACTATCTACATTGTCAAAAATAATACTTGAATGTGTTTGATTTATTAAAGATGAACTTAATAAAAAAGACAACAAGATTTTTCTTAATATCCTTTTTTTTGGATATTTTGTTTTTAAAGATTTTTTATATAGTACTGATTTCATTTTACCCTCTTTAGTTCTTATTAAAATACTTCTTCTTCCGTATTATCTGTTTGAGCAAAATTTTCAACAGAATTATCTTCTTTAGTTGCTTGGTGATCTATATTTTGCTTTTCTTTTTGATGGACAAATTCAAAATTATCAACTATAACTTGAAAACCAGTTCTTTTATTTTGATTTTCATCTTCATAAACTGAAGTAAAAATCCTTCCTTTGCATAAGAATTTATCTCCTTTTTTTAAGTAATTTGCTAAAGCATTTACCCTATTTGTTCCAAAAACAACCAAAGGAATCCAATCTGTGTGTTTTATTTCCTCATTTGCTTTTTTAGTAATAGTCGTAATTGCTAAACTATTTTTTGCTAAAAGTTCTTTTTTTCCTTGAGATACTTCCCAATCTTTACCAAGAAAACCACATAATACTACTTCATTCATTTTTTCATCTCCTTATTTTAATTTTGGCTTATTTTTTTCATCAAAACACATAAACTTACAACCATTTTTATACTCACTACATCCCCACCAATAAGTCCCTTTTGTATTTTTTCTTCTTATTAAATAACCATTTTTACATTCAGGGCAACTATATTGTTTTTCTTTTGATAATTGTGAGAATTGATTCATACTCCCATTTTCTTTTATTTTCAAAATTTCACTATTAACCTCCTTTAATATATTTTGTAAGAAATCTTCTTTTTTTATTGTGCCTTGTTCAATCATTTTTTGTTGCTCAAACCATAAAGCAGTCATATCAGGATATTTAAGAGTTTCAGGTGCTAAAGATATTAAGAGTCTTCCTTTTTTAGTAGATTTAACAACTTGTTTTTTATCTTTACTTACCTCAATATATCCTTGCTCAATTAAATTTTTAATATGAGTTGATCTAGTAGCAGGTGTTCCAATACCTCCATTTTCACCTTTTTTGTCTTTATCTTTTTCAATTAATAATTTTTTTATTTTTTCATCTTTCACATATTTAGCAACACTATTTAAATCCTTTAATAAAGAATCCATCGTGTAATAAGGACGCGGTTTTGTTTGCTTTTTCTCTATTTCAATATCTTTAATTTTGCAAACACTATTATTTTCTATTAATGAAATGTCTAAATGATTATTAGTATCTTCATTGTCTTTTTCATCACTTTGCTTGAAAAATTTTCTAAAACCCTCGCTAATATTTTTGCTTTGAGAAATGCTAAATACACTCTTATCATAAGTTTGTATCTCAAGATTTGTAACTTCATATTCTCTTGGTTTAAAAAACTGAATCACAAATCTTTTTGCTATTAAAATATAGATATTCTTTTCTTCTTCTTTTAAAAGCCCACAATCAAAATTGTTTTGAGTTGGTATTATTCCATAGTGAGCGGAAATATTTTTATCATTAAAAGCTTTGCTTTTAATGCTTAAATCACTCTTTTCAAGCAATAAACTTAAATCACTATCATTATTTTTTATATTTGATTTAATAGAATTTAAAATATTTGGAGCTTGTTCAAACATTGTTTCAGGTAAGTATTGACAATCTGATCTATTGTAAGTTATGGCTTTATATTTTTCTCTTAAATTTTGAGTGATTTCTAATGTTTTATCAGGTGAATAACCATATAATTTAGCACACTCTGCTTGCAAAATTAAAAGACTATAAGGCAAAGGGGGATATTCTTTCTTTTTTTCTTTAAAAACACTAATTAATCCCGTTTTATTAATGTTGATTTCTTTTATTTGTTTAGCAATATTTTCATCGATAATCTTTTCTTCTGTTTTTAATCTTGCATTAAATACTTTTCCATTTGTTTCAAATTTTCCTAGCAATGAATAATAATCTATGCTTTTAAAATTTTCATATTCATTATCTCTTGCTGTTATAAGCCCTAAAATCGGAGTTTGAACTCTTCCTAAAGTAAGAACTTCTCTAAAACCACTTTTTTGCTGTGCTACACTTGTATAAGCTCTTGTAAGATTAATACCTACAATCCAATCAGCTTGACTTCTTGCAAATCCTCTTTCACTCATTCCTTTAAATTGAGAATTCGGCTTCATTTTAGAAATTTCAGCTTTAACTGCTTTTGGAGTTAAATCATTAATTAAAACTCTAAAAACAGGTTTTTTTGTTTTTGAATACTGAATAATTTCATCAATAAGAATTTGACCCTCATCATCTGCATCACCGCAATGAACAATACTATCTACTTGATCATTTTTAATCAATTTGCAGATAATTTCTAATTGTTTTTTGCTATTATTTATAGGAATATATTTAAATTCTTTAATGTCCAAAGGCAAATCATTTAAATTCCACAACTTCCATTTTTCATTATAAAATTCAGGTGTTGCTAATCTCAATATATGACCAAAAGCCCAAGTAATTAAATTATCGCCTTTTTGAATATAACCTTCAAATTTCTTAACATTACCATCTAAGCCTTCTGCAATTGCTCTACCAAGTTCAGGTTTTTCCGCTATAAACAATCTCATCTTTTACCTTTTATCTTTATTTGTTTTACACCCTTGTAATAAGGGTGTAAAATTTATCTTTCGATATCTTTTTCTTTGCTTGGAGCTTGAGTTTCTTGCTCTATTGTTTGTTCTTTAGAAAAACCATCTTGTTGTTTTGCTTTTTGCTCTTTCATTTCGGCTTCATTTTTTATCTCAAAACCAGTGCTTCTAACAATAGCTAGATAGCCATCACCTTTTTCAAGTTTAATCTTTTCTAGCTCTTCTTTAATTTCTTTATTAGTAAGCTTAATGTTTGTGTCAAGATAAAAACTTTTGCTACCATCTTGGTTTTGAAATTCGCTAATTCCAATTCCTTCAACTAAAGCTTTTCCAGCTTCTCTTTTATCGTTGATTGTGTAGTAAAATCTGTCAGTTTCTTCATTCCAGTTATTATTAATAAAGATATGGTTATCTCTATTACTTCTTTCTTGCGGATCTGTTGGTAATAAAACAATGTTGAAATTTTCTTTATCTCTTCTTACAAAGTAATTTTTCCATTCATTATTTACTTTAAAAGAAGCTGTTACAGCTCCCTTATCCATTCCAACAACTTTTCCAGCCTCTTCTATCACATCAACTAAAGCAGTAGCAACTTGTCTTTGCTTAATTTCACCTGTTTGAGTGTCTTTATAGTTTAATGCGTTATTTACATCAACCATAAGTCTTGGATGATTTCCATTTGATAATCTTACGAATGCCATTTTTTCTCCTTAATAAAAATTTTTATGTTTTGTTTTTTGGTTTTTGGTTTGGGAATTTAAAAAAAATATATATAATTACATGTTCATTCACCTCCTTGTAGTGTGATATGAATGCCATTCTCATCTTTATTAAGAATGGTTTTGTTTTTTGGGAAGCTCAAAGTTAAGCTTTTGTCTTTATTTTCTTTTATAATGATAGAGCTTAACTTTTGGGCGTTTTGGGTTATTTTTTTATAATCTTCGTATTTTAAGTATACGATGAAAGAAAAAACTCCAAAAGAAAACCCAAATAAAACAAAAAACATCAATGAAACAATCATAGTTTGTTTGATATTTTTAGTTAGCTTCGAAAAAATTTTAGAAAAATCTAAAATTGCATTTTTTTCTTTTTCTAAAAACACTTTTAAAGTTTGATCATATGTTTGTAAGCTATCACTTAATCTAGCTTCGGTTTTTGACCTAAAATCCTTTAAATCATCATTACTTACTTTTAAAGCACTATTTAATGATTCAAGAAATGTATTATCAAAATTAACTAAAGAATTATCAAGTGCAGTTTTTAGTTCCATTGCTTTTTGACTAAATTCTTCTATTTCTAATTTTGAAAAAGATGAGTTCAAACTATCAAGTTCTGTTTTAATCAAAAGCGTTTTATTGATTATTTCCAATTCTTCTTGACTTGGGGGATTTTTAAAATACGAAATTAGAGAATCAATATTCATTTTAAGTTTATAAAAATTTTGCTCTAAATCTTTAAAAATTCCTTCTTTGGTATTCTCATCAAGAACATTATTTAAGCCTATATTGATAGTATTATTAATGATTTCTAAGATTTTTATCTGCTCATCAATAATTTCTTGATAGTTGCAAATTTTTACTTCATCAAGTAAAGAATTATTCATATCTTCTTGATCTATTTCATCAAGTAAGCTTTGATTTTCTTCAGTCATTTTTTATCCAACATTTTTTATTAATAAAAATCTTTTTATAAAAAACCCATTTCCACTTAAAACCTACTCTCTCGCGATGTTTCTCTCTTAAATTATCAGGAAGTAAGTTATATTCTTGTTCAGAAATTTCTTTTAATTCATAACCTCTTTTCCAACTGACATCCTCTATAAAATTTTTAGAGCATATATACTCAAAACCTTGATAATCAGTATAAGAACTAGATTGCAATAGGTAACAAGATTGCGATAATTGTGGATTTATTCTATATCCATAATGCTCTATTTCTTCACATGATCCATCATCACATACTCTTTCCACCCATAAAAGTTTTTTTTCTACTCTTTTATTAAGTTCTTCCAAAGAACATTCACCATCTAAATGAGCTAAGATATCATTCTTATATTTAAGCATTTCAGTATCACTATTATCCACAGGACATAAATTTAAAAAATCTTTTCTCGCTTGTATGGTTTTCCAAGGCTTTTTAAACTTAATTGCAAAATATCTTGCAATCGCTGCACTACATTCAGGTGGTTTAATAGGCGAAGCTAAACAAAGCATAGCTTCACAAGCATATCTAGTATCCCCACTTAAATAATCCAATTTTATAGCTTTTAAATTTGAGAACATAAACATAGCTAAAATTATTGATATCAATTTTATTTTCATTTTTTATTCTCCTTTTTTTTAATTTTTTTGGCTTCTTGTATCATTTTCTTTTCTACAATTTCATCTTGATTAATGGTTTTAATCACGGTTGGTTTAATCTCATTATTATCAAATAAAGAATTACTCATTTATCTCTCCATCTTTTGCATGAAAAAAAAGCATATTGATGGTATTTTTATCTCCCTTAATAATGCTTATAGGCTGTAAGATCATTTCTGCTTCAACACCATTTTTTTTAAAATACTCTTCATATTCTTGAATGATATTTTTTTCGCCTATTAAGATAATTCTTTTTGCATTATGAGCCAAAAGAAAAGTTTTTACTATTTGCTCATTAGTGAGCAAGCCTTCTTTATTTTTTGCAAGCTCTATTTGATAAATCCAGTCCATATTGCTTAACTTTGAATCTTTAGGAACAAATCTATATTTTTCCTCCAATAAAGAATTATTCAAGGTTAGCTTTGAACCGCCTTCAAGCTTTTTAGGTTTTGGTGCAGAACTTGCACATCCTATAAAAATTACACTTGCTAATAAAAGCAAACTAAGCGTTTTTTTCATTATTTTCTCCTGTTGTTGGTATTTGTATGCGACACTCTCCTCTTTGAAAAGCTCCTTTTAAGATATGTTCTTTAGGTATGCCTTTAATTTTTGCCAAAGTTGGAGAGACTTGTTTAAACTTATCAATAAAATATGGATCGTTATAATAAAAAGCTTTTTTGCATAAAATAGGCTTTCCATTATCTATAGTAATAAGCTCATCTTCAAAAGACATTTCTCGAAGTTCTTGTGGAAGCATTAATGCCCTACTTGCTTCACTATAACTTGTAGATCCACCACTTGCCCCTACACTTCTTGATCTTGTTTTAAATGTAGTATTACCAAGTATTCTACTAATCTCCTCTGCATCTTCTTGCTCTCTTGGGGTATAAAAAATTTGACAAGCATGGTTAGTCAAAAGAGTTTTTGCTCCATCATCCCCATATCCATCAGGAGCAGGTGCTTTAAGTTGAGATTTTGATTGATAAATCATCAAAGAACGCATTAAATAACCTGCCATAAAACTTACTGCTGAAAGGTATATAGGAATTTTTCTAGGTGCTGTAAATTCATCCATAAGCATTAAACAAGTATATTTAATTTGTGGATTTTGTTCAGGAAGTTCTTTTGTATTCAAAAGAATTAACTGCGACCAAAAAATATTCAATATAAATTTTGCATTAGTTAATTGATCAGGGGTTATGCCTATATAAATAGTCATTTTCTTTTTGCGTAAATCTCTCAAATCAAAATCACTAGTTTGAGTAGAAAGTTTTAATACTTCTGCTTCAAAAGGAGTTAAAGGCTCGTTAAAAGAAGACATAACTCCTGATTTTGTATTATCACTTGAAATACTAAAATAAGTTTCTAACCTTCTTTTTGTGATATCTGAAAGCAGATCATCACAATTTGATAAGTACTTATAAGTATTATCAAATCCATTTATTTTTTTACCCTCATATTCAAAAGTAAAACCTTTTGAAAGTTGTAATATTCCAAAAAAACTAAATTCTGTTTTTAAGTTAAATGTTTCTAAAAAAAGTTTCCCATCTTCTTTTAAATTTAAATCTTTCCACAAATAACAAAGTCCTATAAATAGGTTTTGTGCAAGACCATTAAAGAATTGAGTTGTAGAATCCCCTTCTTTTGGATAAATGATATTTGCTAAATCCATTAACTGACTATCACAATTATCACTATCACTCATATCAATATAAGTTAAAGGGTTGTAACGATGAGTTCTTTTTGAAAATGGATTAAAAAGAAAAACATCTTGACCCAAAACTTCTTTTCTATATTTACTTGTAAAATCAAAACATTCTTGTTTTATATCCTGAACAACAGCACTCTCTTTCCAGTCCATTAAATTTGGTATTACAATACCAACCCCTTTACCACTTCTTGTTGGAGCTCCCAAAGCCACAAACTGAGGACCTTTAAATCTTAAAAATTTTCCCTTATATTTTCCGATGATTATTCCATTGTCTGAAAATAATTTCATTTTTTTAATTTCTGCTAAATTTGCAAATCTTGCCTCGCCAAATTGAGTTTTTTTGCTTTTAGCTATTAATGCTAAAAGCATTAAAACAATAACACTAAAACCAAACATACCAAAGAAAGAAATATAAGCTTTTGGGTAAGCATTTATTAATGCCTCAAAAGTGAATTTAAGATTGTAAAATCCAAGAATTCTTTTTAAGCTTACATCATTAAGATAAAACATCACAAAAGGACTTAAAAAATAAGCTATTAATAGTGAAAAAATACTTATAAAAACAAGCATTACAATCTTATCTTTCATTTTCCACTCCTTTTATTTTTGTAGAAAAGCTTTCTAATTTTTGTTTAAAATAATTAGAATTTTTTTCTTGTTTTAAAGATTTTTCTTCATAATAAGCTTTAACTTTTGGATTTTTAAATTCCATTCTCTTATTAAGATTTCTATCAGAATAAAAAGTTATAATAATTTCATCAGAGGGGGATAGTGGCGGAATGAGACCCTCCCCTTTGATCTTATCAGTAGCAACCCTAAAACGAACACCTTCTTTATTTTCCCATTCATATACTTTACCATCTTTGTTTTGATCTTCAAGGAATGGTTCTTTAAAGACTTTCAAATATTCTCTTATAGAGTTACCAAGATTTAAAAGCTCTTCAATCTTTATTTCTCCTTCGCTTTCTTTTGCTAAATGTAATTTGATATGTTCAGCACCTCTTCCTTTGTCTCTTTTTGTGTTATGCCAACCCTTAACATAATGGACAACATAATCAATGATTGCCTCTTCAATAATCTCTAATTCTGTATTAATTGGAGTTGAGTTTTTATCGTTAAAACTCACATTATAAATTCCTCTTTTTTCTTTATTTGCCATTTTTCATCTCTTTAAAATATATTTGACTAATATGTCTTTTTCCATTATGAGCTCTAATATGGACAACTACATCAATAAGATTTTTAAGCATATCTTGTATTTTTTCAAAAGGTATTTTTTGACCTTGAGTATTTTGTAAAGTCATCAAAGCCAAACGCTCGAATGTTTCAGAAGTGCTTCCTGCATGGCAACTTGTAATGCTACCACCATGCCCACTAGAAAGAACATTGATAAAATCATAAGTTTCAGCACCTCTAAGCTCTGCCAATAAGATTCTATCAGGCTTCATTCTAAGACACGATTTTAAAAGAGTTGCAGAATTTAAAAAATCTTCATTTTTAGCTTCACTAGGATAAAAAAGCTGTACAAAATTTTTATGCTCATAAAATTTTATTTCTTCAACATCTTCTATAGTTATAATTCTTTGTTCTTTGGGAATAAAATCAATTAAAGTTTTCATAAAAGTTGTTTTACCGCTTCCTGTACCTCCTGCTATAATGATATTTTTTTCATACTCTACTGCTTTACAAATAAAATCTTTAAAATTTTTAGCCTCATAAAGCTTTTTCAACTCCTCATCCAAAGGATTTGTTATAAAATGATCAGTTTTTATTTCTTCAAAAAGACCACTTTTAACATGATCTTGTATTAAAAATCTTTTCTCACTTGGTTTTCTAATTGTAATTGAAATATGCTCTTTTTTAGTCGCTGGCGGAATTACTACCTGAACCCTTTCACCTCCATGTAATATACAAGAAAGGATAGGGCGTGATTCATCTATCTTATCTTCTTTAAAAGAAGCTAAAGAAGTAGCAAACGATTTAGAAGCTTCATAATCTAATTTACTTGTTTCTTCTTGCCATTTTCCATCATTAGTTTGTATGAAAATATTTTTTTTGCCGTTGTAGCATATTTCAGTTACGCTGGAATTAGCCAAATGTTTTCCAAAAAAATCATTAGCTAATTTTTCTAGGGTTCTTGAATTACTCATTAAAAGCCCTTTCTTTTTAATTGATAAACCTTAGAAAAATCAATATCTTTATTAACATATACACCTACTAAATCACCGTGATTTTTGTAAAGAGTTGGTTGGATATTAATCATTTTTTCTAAAGCAGTATTAGCTATTTCACGAGAAGTTTCTCTTGAATTTTCCGTATAATCAACGCTATTTTCTTTTTTATTAATAACTTGATTAGCTAAAATATTTAAAGAATCATCAATTATTGATAATAAAATAGCTGAACCAAAGCGTTTCATATAATGATGATCTACCCATCCTTGTATTCCACTTGCTCCAAGCTCATCAGTTGCACCTGAATAAACTGGTATAATAATATTATTAGGCGTTCTTATTTCTTGCCAAATAACAAAAAGCCTATCCATACCATCATTTAATTGTCCTGAACTAAAACTTCCTGTAATGGTGCTTCCTTTTTCAATTAAAAGAACATTGCCATTTGAAGAATAAACATCATTTGAAACAATACAAGCAATACCCCCTTTAATAGTGCTAACTAAACGAGTTTTTAAAGAACAACCTATATAAGTTCCTTTGGATAATAATAAATTTGGATCAAACTGACTAACACTAGCACTAGTTGGGGTAAAAACATCGCCGATAAAATCATTTGATCCATTAGATAATAAAGCATTATCTCCTTGCATAGGTTTAGAATTAAAAATATTATTTGAGCTTTCTTGTGTATTGTTTTCTTGTGCATTAAAAGCCCCGCCATCACTACTACTTACCACAACTAACCCTGCACCTTTTACTATTCTTGGTTGTAAAGGTTTTGAGATAAGCTCGAAAGGATTTTCTTTTGGAGTTACTTCAACGGATTTTTCCTGTTCTCTTTCTTTCAATACTTCTTCAAAACTCTTTGTTTCTTCTTTAACAGGTTCTTCTTTTTGAGGTAAAATAAAATCTTTTAATTTCACACTACTAGCAATGTCTTTATTAACTTCTTTTGCTTGTGTATTTGCAGTATCATCACTACTACCAATAAAAGATTTTGCAAAGATATATGCAAAAATCAATAATATAAATACACAAGCAATAAAGAATACATAGATTTGAATTTTTTTAACATTAACGCTTTGTGCTTGCAACTCACTTTGTAAATCCATATCTTTTAATTCTTGTTTTTCTTGATTACTCATTGCTCATTTCCTAATAAAGATTGTTCTAGTAAAAGTGTTTTACTTGGATCGTTTATTACTCTTTGTATATTTTCATTAGAGGTTTCTCTAGTTTTATCTAAAGGATTTTTTCCATAGCCATTATTAAAAATTCCAACAACCTTATCTCCACTTCTTAGTAGAATTTGTTTTGCAATTTTTTGAACTACTAAAACATCATATTTTCCATCTTTTTTAATGTGAGTATTTAAGATCATTTCTTTGCCGTTTTCATATAAAAATACACTCGGAAATGTTTTTGTGTTATCAAAACCTAAGTAAGTAAAAACACCATCATCATAAGCATAATTTGGTGCTATATCTTCACTTCCTTTATTCGCTTTCATTAAAAAATCCCAGTTTCTAGGAACTATATTTTTATCAAGCTCTTCTCTTACAATTTTCTTTTCTAGCTCTTTTTTTATTTTATTCTCTTGCTTTAAGATTTTATCAGCGTGGCTAAAAGACAATTTATAAGTTGCTTGCTTGCTATCATTAGTTAGCAATAAATCAAAAATATAAGTTTTTAAATTAGTGGTAACAATTAAATTTGTTTTCCAGTCTTTTGGATTTGGATCAACAATCATCTCTTTTTGCTGACCTTGATTATAAGGATCATTTTCTACAAAAAGTCTAGTTTTATAAGCTTTTGGTTTAATAAATAAAAGATTTTTTTTCTCTATTAAATCCCAACCTTCAGAAAATCCTGTAGCGGTATTTATAATGAATTCATCATCGCTAAATTCAATCATACTTACAAAACCATTTCTAGCTACCATTTTAAAAACATCTTTAGAGTTATACTCAGCATGTGCTACGCGTTGATCGTATTCTGATTTTTGCGGTTCATTTAATGCAAAAACAGGTAAAGCCAAAAATGAAAAAGAAAGGGCTAGGCTAATATTTTTTATCATCTTATTTCCTCATCAACTCTATAGTTAGTAACCTTAAAGCCAAGAGGGTTTAAAATTCTATTTTCTTCACTTGTTTTTGCTAGTAAAAAATCATACGCTAAGGTTATAACTTTGGTTGATTGCTGTGTGCTTTTTGTTACAGAATCTTTTTTAGTAATTAATGCTCTTATAGTAGAGGTTTTTACTCCATTGCTATTTCCAAGAACAATACTTAAAATCTTAACGCTTACTTCAACATTATCTTTATAAATTTGATCTAAAGCATTATCACCAGCATAGATAGCTCTATACTCATTTGCAACATTTTCATCACTCATTAATTGAGTAAGAACATAATCTTGATTTAAAAACTTATAATAATAACCTTCTCTAGCTTTTATATATTGAGAGATAAAGTATTTGTCTAAAGCTTCAATAGAGCTAATTTGCTCTTCTTGTAAGCTAGTAATAATATCCACCATACCAGTAGTATTATCTACTTTAATCACATAAGGTTCAGTAGTTTTTAATGGTGTTAAGAAAATTACAGCAATTACAGCAATAATTGATATTGCCATACTTATAAATGCAACTAACCAAGCTCTTTGATTTGATTTTTCAATCAAATATCTTACACTTGCTTCAAAATTCAAAGCATTAGAATTAATTTCATTTTGGTTTTTCAATTTTATGTTTAAAAGAAGTTAGTATAATTATCCTAAGGCTGATTAACCAAAGGGTAACGGCCTTTGATTAATCAAATCTTGCCTTAGAAAGAAGGTGAGAACCTTGAATAATCATATTCTAGTAATTATTATACTACTATGTATAATAATAGTCAAGGCTTATTAGCTTTGATTTCCCCTTTTTTAAAGGGGATACTAGAAACCCTTTGGCTTTATACTAACTTTCTTTATCTCCTTTCTTTAAAATTTGTTTTTTTTAAATTAATTTGGTTTTAAATTACCTGTAAAACCCATAGCTAAACCTCTAAAACCATCTATTTTACGGACTTGGAATGTAAGCTCAAAATTGAGCTTACATTGGAAATACCCTATTTCTCGCAATTCATTTAAAATATCTCTAATAGATTTTAAAACACTACTCATTTTTCAAGCTCCTTATTTTTACTTGCTATATGATTGAAATTTTTTAGTTTTTCTTGAAAATATGCTTTGCTTTTGTTTTCTTGTGATATAATTTTTTTGGTAGTTGCTGAATGTGCATTAGCACCAGATAATTTTTGATTATTACCGCCCAGCTCGGCAGGTCTCGAGGTGTGAAGGGAGTGGACGGCTTCACCAGTAACTACTTGTTCTTTTTTGGCTAATCTTTTAAAATTTCTATTTGATGATATATTAGCGTGGAAAATTGTATTAGTTCCATCATCATTTCTAATACCAATATCACCAATTTTTTGCTTTGTATCTTGTAAATGTTTGACTGCTATAAAGTCTTTTTCATTTTTAGGTCTAGGATTTTTAATGATTAGTTCAGGCTCTTTAACGACTTCTTTAATTGTCTTTGCAACTTCTTGCATATCCTTAAACATTTCAGGATGATTTGCATATAGTTTTTTTAAATCAGCAATCGCTTCTTTATCGCCTAAAAGTTCTGCTAGTTTTTCGCAAAGTTCAAATATTTCTAAATCTTTAGCATTGTTAATCACTATGGTGTTTAAAAGAAGTTAGTATAATTAAAAAGGGTGGAATGCCAAAGGGTGCCACCTTTGACATTCAATTTACCGCCCAGAAGGGAGGTGAGTCGAATGACTAAAATTATCCTAGTAATTATATTAGTTATGCTTTGCTTTGTCAAGGCATACTAATCTCCCTGCAATTATAGCAGGGTTTAGGATAATCCCTTTGGCTTTATACTAACTTTCTTTATCTCCTTTCTTTAAAATTTGTTTTCTAAAACTTCAGTTTCAATTATTTGCACATCTTTTTCTTTGAAAAAAAGATTTTGTTTTAAAACTTTTACAAAAACATCTCCTTGCTCCGTATGGTAAGTGATAGAATAATCAAACTCGCCAGCTTCAACCATCTTATCTTCATGATAAGAATTAGAATCATTTACAGCCTTTTTTAAAATCACATAAGACATACTCGGATAATTTAAAATAATTCTCTTTTTCTTTTTAATGTTTTCAAAGCTTTTAATGGAAGTTTCTTTTTCTTCTTTCTTTTCAAACACAGGAACAATTTCCATTTTTAAAAACTTTTCTTGATCTTTAATATCATTTACAGCAACCCAACCACTTTTATCATCAAACAAATAGTTATAATTAGTATTGTTTTTAATAGAACAAGCACTAAAAAAGATTGCACAAAATGCAAATAAAATTACCTTATGCTTCATTTCTCATCCTTTGTAATATGCTCTTTCCTAAAGACATAGCATTAGCACCTGCAACAGAAGCACCTGATTTCATAGTAGAATAAGCACCTTCTGCCATTTTAGAGCCTCCTTTTTGAGCATGCCCAAATAAATTTCCAAGAGTTTTTCCAGCAACAGAACTTATAGGATTACTTACCCTTGAAAACACACTTTGCATAGCAGAATCTAAAGCAACGCTTCCTACTTTTTCAGCAAAAACCTTTGCTACAAAAACCATAGCAACTAATAAAACAGAGGAAAAAATCATTCTCACGCCTATAAAAAAAGCGTCTGCATCTGCATTCATATACTGATCTTGAGCATATCTAGCAAAACGATATATTTCTTTTGCAAAAACCTTAAAAAATAAACTCATAAAAAGAACTAATAAGGTATTAGAAATAAGCAATGCAAGCCATTGAGTAAAAACATTTTTAGTGCTTTTATATAAAAGACAATAAAACATTAAAGGTGCAGCAATCACTAATATAGTTTGAGTAAAGGCAGTAGCATTTATTACCACTAAAGCAGGTAGCACAGCTATACCAAAACCTGTATAAATCATAACTATACTAAATGCAGCAACTATAATGCTAAATCCACCAGCCTTAGCCCATATACTATCAGCTAAATTTCTAACTTCATTAAAAATAATATCAATTTGCTTATACATACTAAGGCTTCCACCAGCCCACTCATGAAAGCCATCCATAGCATTAATGACTAAAGTAAGCCATCCGCCGATATTTAAAGCAAAAGTGATGATCATAGCCTTAGCAGCTAAATCCCACATCACTTCTTTAGTAGGACTTTGAGAACGACCAAATAAGATTTCATAACCCTTATACATAATAGTAATAACAAGGGTGATAGAAAAAAGCACAGCAAGTTGAGTCATTTTTTCACTCAGTGCTGCATTTCTTACTACTTCTAAAATCGCATGAGTAGCATTACCAAGCTCTGTAAAGAAATCACTTTGCATGGTAAGCCTTAAAAGAAAATACAAGATTAAACATTATTGTGTTTTAAGAAGTTTAAGAAGACTAAGGTATAATACCCCGAAGGGTTAGCCGTAGGCTGCAACCCTATGGCTAAATTTAACCCTAGAAAGTAGGTGATTAAATTGAGTTATAACAAACTTATAATTGTAATTATACTCCTTTGTATAGTTACAGTCAAGGCTTATTAGCCTTGCCCCTATTTTTAGGGGTATAAGTTTACCCTACGGCCTTTCTTAAACTTTCTTTATCTCCTTTCTTTAAAATTTATTTTTATTTAAATTAATTTGGTTTTAAAATTAAGTTTTTGTAAAACTTGTGTTTTTCCGTTTTTAAATTTTTCTACTATTTCATATTCTATTAGTTCTATAAATTTAGAATTTTGTTTTTGTTCTATTTCCTTTATAGCGTTTGCTATCTTTTCCTTATAAGGTGTATCAGGAAGATCATAATGTTTTAGTTGTTTTATTTTTTCTATTTCTTTATTTTTAATGATTTGTTCCATTTGATTAAAAGCATTGATAAAAGCAATTTTAAATTGTAAAGCTTTTTTACCAGTAAAACCCATAGCTAAAAGTGTGAATGCATCACGAGTTAGATTATACATAGGCATTTTTCTATTAACAAGCTTACCATTCTTTGGATTCGTTGTTTTCGATATTCGCACGACCTGCTCAAAATTGAGGAGTTCGTTAGAAACCCCTATTTCTCGCAATTCATTTAAAATATTTTCAATATCTCTTAAAACATTTTTATGTTGCTTCCCAAACACTTTAGCTATATCTAAACTTGTGCAAAAAATTTGCTCATCTTTGTTTTCAAAGATGACATCTATATTGTTAATATTAATAACACTACTCATTTTTCACTCCTATTTAGTCAAACAAAGCATCAGCTTCTTTATCATATTTTTTTCTAAGCTCCACATCACTCAAAGGCTCTTTCCCCATTGATTCTGCAAACAGCTGTGCTGCTTGATCTTGTCTTATTCTTCTTTGATTTTCATAATGCATATTAGAAATTTCAAGATTAGTTTTAATGATTTCTAGTTTGGTTTTTTCTACATTAATCGCATTGTTAATGTCATTAGTTTCTTTGATATCTTTTGATTCTATAAGTCTTTGGTGTAGTTTTTCTAAAGACTTTGCTACGGTATTAACTTGGATAGAAGCTTGATTATAATGCTCCACTTGAGCTGCATAAGTAATCATATCCATTCTACATATTCTTTTTCGCTCTTCACTCAAATAACTAGCATTGCAACGATCAAAAAGAGTGAATTTTCTAAATGTTTCTTTGCTTTTATCGCTTAAAAAGCCTTGTGGATCTTGCAATACATCATCATAAAAAGATTGTATGTTTTGTCCAGCTTGTGCAAAATCTAAATAAATTTGTTTTGTGTCTCTCATAAAAGACACTGAATCTCTTGCACCTGTTTTAGACATAAGTTCATTTTGATAAGCTTGAATTTGTTGTTGATAGTGTTTAACCGTATCTTCCCATCTTGTAGCTTGTTTAGTCCACTCTGCAATTTCTTTTGCATTTTGGGTTGCAATTTGTGAATTTGCAGTCGCATCAACTACAGGAATACCAGCACTAAAAGCTAAATTTGCAATACATAATGATGAAATTATGGAAAATAAAAATTTATTTTGTTTTTGGATATAATTATTTTTGGGGTTTGCCACAGGGCGGCAACCCTGTGGCTTAATCTTAACTCCAGAAAGGAGATATTTTAAGATGAAGTTCACACGCTTTATCTTAGTAGCAATTATACTACTTTTTATTTTTAAATTTTTACAGAAAACTTTAATATCATCAAACATCACTTCTTTACTCCTTATCTGATTAAAACTACTTTTAATTTTTTGTGTTATAATTTTTTTAACGATACTCATTTAAGACTCCTTACATGTATTTATCGTTAGAAAAAAATTGTGTAACTGTGTTGAAATACCCGATTGCTTTTTTAAGTAGTCGGGTTTTTTTTTGCCTTATTTTGGCGGTAGGGGTGTGGAAGGGAATTTCAACACATAAAGGAAAAACAATGGAACTTTTAATAAGCACCATTGTGTCAGTTGCTTGCACTATGGCAATTTTCTTTAAAGAAGAGATAAAACTCTTTTTTAAACGAACATAGTCCAACAACACACAATTTTTTTCATGGGGAGAACGAAAGTTCTCTCTGCTTTTACTTAAACTTAATCTCATTGTTCTTCCTTATAAAATGTTTTGAGTTCATTGATTTTTTCTTCCAAAGTTTTGTTTTCTTGATTAAAGATATTTTCTATTTTTTCTATATAGCTTGTGCCTGTAGATAAAATTTTTAGGTTTTCTTTGCCTAAAGATGAAAGATCCAAAGAACAAACAACTGCTTCATCTTGTCTTTTAACAAGGAATTGTCGTTTATGTGGGGCAAAGTTTTTAACTATTAAAAATTCATCTTTACTAAGACCTAGTCTTAAATACTCATCTTCTTTTGCTAAAGGGTTTGGTAAAAATATTTTTGTAGCAGATTGCTCAACTAGAGTATTTGCTATCTTTAGTTTTAAAAAGTCCTCTATACTTTGTGTAGCAAGTCTTAAAAAGCCATTTTGTTTTCTTATGGTTTTAAACTTGTTTTTTACTTCTTCTGCCACAATATCATTTTCTAACCACTTCCAAGCTTCATCAATATCTATACAAAGTCTTCTTCCATCTGCTAAATTCATAACACGCCAAAGAATAAAATAAGAGATTAATGCTGAAACATCTTTTTCATCTAAAAATTCAGTTCCATCAATACCAAATAAATTAATATCATCAGGAAAATCTAGGTTGTCATATTCATTATCAAACACCCAGCCAAATTGTTTTCCTTTTTGGAATAAAGACAATCTACTTTTTAAAGAGTTATTGTCATTAAAATCATCTGTAATATTTTCAAGAAGTAAAGAAATAGGATATTTTCTTTCAGAAATTTCAAATTGAAACATTAGAGTATTTACAGCTTCATTGATTTGTTTTTCTTCTTTTGTATTAAGAATTTCGCCATTGCGTGTTACACATAGTTTTATTAGTTGTTTTAAAAATCTTAAATTTTCTTCATTAGTTTCAACCATAAAAGGATTAAACCCAGTAGGCTTACCATTTTTAATAGAAATATATCTACCGCCAGCACAAAGAATATTGCCTAAAGCACCTTTATCTTTATCTAAAAATACAGCTGTAAATTTCTTT
This sequence comes from Campylobacter sp. FU_520, assembly GCF_025772385.1. NCBI lineage: Bacteria > Pseudomonadati > Campylobacterota > Epsilonproteobacteria > Campylobacterales > Campylobacteraceae > Campylobacter > Campylobacter sp. FU_520. Next base: position 21,233 of record NZ_JAKMRZ010000019.1, read on the forward strand.
TTATCTTCAGGTATGTTTGCAGGGAAACTATCTTTATTAGCATACTTTATCATTTGATTAATGATAAAATTCATAAACACGGTTTTACCACCACCACTTTGACCTAAAATCAAAGTATTAGCTAAATTCAAATCACCAAATTCATCTTTGTTTTTTCCATCGCTTTTGTGGAAATTTAAAAAATATGGTTGTTTATTTGGTGTTTTTAAAATAGTTACAGCATCACCCCAGCAATTTTTTTCTTTTTTACCCATTAAGAAATTATGTAATGCAACCAAAGATGAAAAATTTAAAGATGAAATCATATGAACTCTTGGGCGTATTGCAAAATTACTTGGAAATTGTGAAAAATAAGAAGCAGGTAGTGCAATATTTGCTAATGTTGAAGTAAAGCCTAAACTATTTAATGAAGTTATTACTTTATTAGTATTTTTCTTGCATTCATCAATGCTATCACCAAAAACACAAATACTAAAATGATAATTTCCAAAACTTATAACATTACTAATTAAATTATCTAATGCTAAATTTAATTGCTCTATCTGACTTACGCCATCATCTTCACTTGAAATTAGTTGATTGATTTGTTTATTTAATGCTGATTTTGAATCATATTTTGATAAAGGAACAAAAGTTTGAGTGATAGTATAATCTACATCAAGATACATTAAAGAATCTAAAATACCTGAAAAAGTTTCATTAGAATAATCTTTAATTTCAATAATTCTAGCAAATCTTTTTGTATCATCATTGTAGTTTAGCTGAATCATATCGTGATTAAATTGAATATTTTTTAAAGTTCCTGTTAGATATTGATATATCGGAGTATCACAAACTACAA
>NZ_JAKMRZ010000002.1:0-127497 GCF_025772385.1 Campylobacter sp. FU_520
AGATGCTAGAAAGAAAAAATTTTAAATAATTGACTAAACCCTTAATGGGTTTGGTTTAATTGATGAAGGATTTAGGGGGATGGTAATTGGTAAGCTAGAGTTTGCTAATTGACTTACAACTCTTATAGCTTCATTTTCACTTTATTTGCCTTATCTTTATATTTTTAAAGTTATTACAAATCATAAATATCTATAAAAACATTTTACCAGTAGAAATAATTTTTAATTTTATAATTAATTCTTATATATTTTTTATTAAAATATTTAAAAATTTAGAAAAATTTATGAAACTTTTATAAAAAATTGTTATATAATACTCATTAAGTTTATAAACAAAACTTAAATAAAACCCACAAGGAGTACATCATGGGAACAAGAAAAGAACACGACTTTATTGGTGAGTTGGAAATTTCTGACGAAGTTTATTATGGAGTGCAAACTTTTAGAGCACTAGAAAACTTCCATATGAGTGGTAGAAGATTACAAGATTATCCATATTTTGTAAAAGCTTTCGCTCAAGTTAAAAAAGCAGCTGCGCTTGCTAACAAAGAAGTTGGAGTTCTTGATGCAGACAAAGCTGATGCTATTGCTAAAGCTTGCGACAGATTAATTGCTGGTGAATTTTTAGATCAATTTGTAGTAGATATGATCCAAGGTGGCGCTGGTACTAGTACAAATATGAATACTAACGAAGTTATCACTAATATTGCTCTTGAAAGTATGGGGCATAAAAAAGGTGAATACCAATACCTTCATCCAAACGATCATACAAACTTAGGTCAATCTACAAATGATACTTATCCAAGTTCAATCAAAGTAGCAACTTACGCAAAACTTACTGATCTTTTAAAAGCTATGGAACTTTTAAAAACCGAATTAGAAATTAAAGCTAAAGAATACAAAGATATCATCAAAATGGGTAGAACAGAGCTTGAAGATGCAGTTCCTACAACTTTAGGAAATACTTTCAATGCTTTTGCTAGCTATATTAAAAGTGATATTGAAAAAATCACAGCAGCTCGTGAGTCAATGAGTTATTTAAATCTTGGTGCAACAGCTATTGGCACAGGAATTAACTGTCATCCTGATTATAAATTTGTGGTTGAGAAAAAATTAAAAGAAATTACTGGTGTTGAATTTAAACCAGCAGAAGATTTCATTGCTGCTACTCAAGACACTGCTGATTTTGTACATGTAAGCGGTGCGTTAAAAACTGCAGCTGTAAGACTATCTAAAATTGCAAATGACTTAAGATTAATGAATTCTGGTCCAAGATGTGGTTTAGCTGAAATTAGCTTGCCTGCTATGCAACCAGGTAGCTCTATCATGCCAGGTAAAGTAAATCCAGTAATTTGTGAAGCAGTTGGTGAAGCTTGCTATGAAGTTATAGGTAATGATGTTACTATCATGCTTTGCTCTGAAAGAGGAGAATTTGAACTTAATGCATTTGAGCCGGGCATTGCTTATGGATTATTCAATTCTATAGTATTACTTGAAAATGCTATGAAAACTTTAGCTGAAAAAGCTATCAAAGGACTAAAAGCAAATCCTGAAAACTGTAAAAAACTTGTATTAAATTCAATCGGAATCGTGACAGCATTTAATCCTGTTTTAGGTTATGAAAAATCTGCAAGCATTGCTAAAGAAGCTCTAGAAACTGGTAAAGCAGTTGGCGATATTTGTCTTGAAAGAGGTTATTTGCCAAAAGAAAAAATTGATGAGATTTTGACACCAGAAAATATGTTAAATCCTCATATGACAGAAAAAAGAAAAGCTTAATAACTTAGGAGTTTAATCATGGATATTATGATTATTTTACAACTTGTTGTCTTCCTTGGGGCAATATTTATAGGTATCCGCCTTGGTGGCATAGCAATAGGCTATGCTGGAGGTTTAGGTGTTGTTATTTTAGGTCTTGTTTTGGGTATGAAACCAGGTAATATTCCTTGGGATGTTATCTTAATCATCGCTGCAGCCATTGCTGCAATTTCAGCAATGCAACAAGCAGGCGGTTTGGATTATATGGTAAAAGTTACTGAGAGAATTTTACGTAAACATCCAAGATTTATTAACTATCTTGCACCAGCTTGCGGTTGGTTGCTTACTATTTTAGCAGGCACTGGTAATGCAGTATTTTCACTAATGCCTGTTGTTATTGATGTTGCAAAATCACAAAACATTAAACCATCAGCTCCGCTTTCATTAATGGTTGTTGCTTCACAAATTGGTATTACAGCTTCTCCTGTTAGTGCTGCTGTTGTTTATATGACTGGTGTATTAGAACCACTTGGTTGGAATTATCCAACATTAATTGGAATTTGGATTGTAACTACTTTTGTTGCTTGTATGATTACAGCTTTTATTGTAAGTTTAATCACTCCTATGGATCTTAGCAAAGACCCTGTATATCAAGAACGTTTAAAAGCTGGCCTTGTAAAAAGCGCTTCTGATGTTTTACAAAGCGAAGATAAACCAGGCGCAAAACTTTCAGTTGCTATTTTCTTATTCACAGTATTAGCAGTTGTTCTTTATGCTACAGCAATTTCTAACAATATCAAATGGATTGATCCTGTAGTTATTCCAAGAGATGCTGCGATTATGAGTTTCTTATTAACCGCTGCAACTTTAATCACTTGGCTTTGCAAAGTTGAACCTGCTAAGATTTTAGATACAAGTGTATTTAAATCAGGTATGACAGCTTGTGTATGTGTATTTGGTGTTGCTTGGCTTGGAAACACTTTCGTTGCAGGTCATGAAGCAGGTATTAAAGAAGTAGCAGGTGAATGGGTTAAACAAACCCCAGCTATGCTTGCGGTTGCTTTCTTTTTTGCTAGTATGCTTTTATACTCTCAAGCAGCTACTGCAAAAGCTATTGTTCCAGTTATCGTTGCTGCATTAGGAATTTCAGCTACAAATCCTGCAGATTCTTATATGCTAGTTGCTTGCTTTGCTGCTGTTTCAGCACTTTTCGTTCTTCCAACTTACCCTACTTTATTAGGTGCGGTTCAAATGGACGATACAGGTACAACAAGAATTGGAAAATTCATATTCAACCATGCATTCTTTATCCCTGGTGTTCTAGCTATAGCTATAGCTGTTGCTCTAGGCTTCTTAGCAGTAGGAATGCTTTAATATCTTTTGGCTTTCCACTTAAAAGTGGAAAGCTTCCTTCTTTATCTATATTAACCAATTTTAAGTAGAATATTTTTTTAGTTTTAAAGAATTAATATGACAAAATTATCCTTAGATAGAAAAAATATAAGAATATTATTCATAGGCTATATACTTATAGCACTTTTTGGTACTTTTATCCTTATGCTTCCCATTATGCACACTAAGCCCATATCTTTTTTAGATGCATTTTTTACCAGCGCTTCAGCTGTAAGTATGACAGGACTTATTGTACTAAACACTTCATTAGATTTTAGCTTTTATGGCCAACTTGTTATTTTATTGCTTATCCAAATAGGCGGTTTAGGCTATATGAGTATAGCTATGGCTTTATATATTTTAGTACGCAAAAAAATGAGTTTTGGAGAAAAAAATCTTTTAAGAGAATCCTTGATTTATCCTGGTGCTGACGGACTTGTAGGATTTTTAAAAAAGGTTTTATTTTTTGTTTTTGCTATTGAGCTTATAGGTGCAGTATTATTATTTTTAAGATTTAAATTAGATATGAATTTAAGCGAAGCTCTATGGGCTAGTATTTTTCACTCCATTTCTGCTTTTAATAATGCTGGTTTTAGTGTATTTGAAAGTGGTTTAATGCCTTATAGAGATGATTTTTGGATTAATTTTATTATTACCTCTTTGATTATCATTGGAGGTTTGGGTTATTTTGTATTATTAGAATTATACTTTTTTTCTAAAAAACGTTTTGCAAGCTTAAGCTTACATACAAAACTTGTTTTAATTTCTACTGTTATATTGATTATTTTTGCAAGCTTAGTGGTTTTTTTATTTGAATACCATAACCCAAAAAGTATAGGCGAATTTTCACTTTTTGATAAAATCATGAGTGCTTATTTTACAGCAGTAAATTACCGAACAGCAGGATTTAATACTCTTGATCTTGGCACTTTTAAAGATGCAAGTTTATTTTTTGGATCTTTGTTTATGATTGTAGGTGGTGCACCTGGTGGAACAGCTGGAGGTATTAAGGTAACTACTATTGCTGTATTGTTAATCTATGCTTATTGGAGTATCAAAGATAGCAATGCAAGAATTTTTAACTTTGAAATTCCTACAGAAACTATCAACAAAGCTTTTATTATAGCGGTAAGTTCTATCGTATATATCATCGCTTGTGTATTAATTTTATCCTTAATTGAGGATGATAAAAGCTTTTTACCCTTGCTTTTTGAAACAAGCTCAGCTTTTGCTACAGTAGGAGTTTCAGTGGGTGATGGTGGGACTTTATCACTTAGCGCGCTTTTTAATTCTGAAAGTAAGTTAATTATCATTTTACTTATGCTTAGTGGTAGAGTGGGTGTGCTTGCATTTTTATTTAGTATATTTTTTAAAGAAAAAGAAAAATATTTAAATTATCCAAAAGGAAAAATTATATTATGAAAAAAGAAACTTATGGTATTATAGGACTTGGAAGATTTGGCTCGGTTTTAGCAAAAGAACTTATTGATCAAGGTAAAAGAGTTATTGTTTCAGATATTGATGAAGAAGCGGTTAAAGAATTGCAAGATCATGCGGATTTTGCTTATATCTTAGATTCTACCCATACCATAGCTTTAAAAGAAGCAGGTTATGCAAATGCTGATGTTGTCATACTTAGTATAGGTGAAAATTTAGAATCAAGCATACTTACTTTCATGGCTTTAAAAGAAATAGGGGTAAAAAATATCATAGCTAAAGCAAATTCTTCTACACACGGACAAATTCTTTCAAAACTTGGGGTTAATAAAGTCATCTATCCTGAAAAAGAATCTGCAAAGCGTTTGGCTAAAATTCTTATCACTAATCCAAATTTTGAAATCATAGATCTTTCAGCTAATACCATCAAAGTAGCAAAACTTTTAGTGGATGAAAACTTGGCGGGAAAAACCTTGCAGTCTATTAGCCAAAATTTAAAAGTCATTGCACATAAACAGCATGATACTTGGAGTATTATGCCAAATTTAGAAACTACCGCTTATTTGAATGATATACTAATGCTACTTGGCACCCAAGAAGAACTAAATCAATATGAATATTAAAAAATCTAAAGCTTATTTTTAAGCTTTAGCCTTATATTTAAACCACCTTTCATTTTTCATTAAACATTCCATATATTATTTTACCTATTACCTAATTTATAAAAACATATAAACTATAATTAAATATATTTTTTTAATAAGTTATTTTAAGATTATAATAACTATTATCAACTTTATAAAAAACTCTATATTCTAATTATCTAAAGAGTATAATAAGATATTTTTACTCTTTATTTATTACTATATATAAGCTTAGTATTTATTTTTTATATATTAAATATAATAAATACAATTTATATTCTTATATAAACACTATTTTTTCATATCTGCACATATATTAAACAATATAACAAAGTATAAATATAAAAGCTACAAAAGTCTATTTTTGCATTATTTTAAAAAAGTAAATAAAAGTGAATTTTGATGATATGTAAATAATAACAAATCTATATGTATTTTTTTAATAAAAAATAAAAGTAATTTTGATTATAGTTTATAAATAATTATTATATTTGATAGTTTTTTAGCTATTTTTCAATATATTTATAACTTTTTTATCATTTTTGTATTTTTTGTGTTATCATATTCTCATCACAAATCAAACTTTATGAAAGGATTCTAGGGGGAGTATATGAAAAAAACGCTTTTATTTGTTTTACTCATTCACACTTTTCTTTTTTCTCAAATAATGATTTTAAAAAATCAAGATAAAATCATTATAGATAACAATCAAACTCTTGCGGTTAATAGCTTAAGTCAGGCTAAAGATCATAACAATATTGATCTAAAAGTCAAAAGGCTATTAGAAGAAAAACCAAAGAAAGATTCTAATCTTAGTAAAGAAGATAAAGAATTATCTAATAAGGTTATTAACACCATCCAAACCATAGGTAATGTATATAATGCCAAAGATAGCAAAGAAAGAGATGAAATTGTTAGAGACTTAGCAGGTAATTATTTAAGCTTACAAGCTAATACTTTAATCCAAGAATATTTACAATCTCTTAATCACTCCATTAATAGTGAGTTTAATTTAAGCTATAACGACAGAGGTGGTTTAAGCGGTGGTGCTAAAGCACTTTTACCTATTATGAGTGAAGATAATCCAAAAATATCTTATTTTTTACAAAGCGGTATAGGTGGATATGATAATAATAGAATCATAGGTCATTTTGGTGGTGGTATAAGATATTATCCTAATGCATTAGCATTAAATAATTCAGGAAATATCATGCTAGGATTAAATTTAGTTTATGATCATGATTTTAGCAGGGAACATAAAAGAATGTCTTTAGGTTTTGAAAGTATGCTAGATACACTCGCTTTTCATGCTAATATTTATCAAAGACTAAGTGATTGGGTTGATAGTTATGATTTTAAAAATACTAATAATAATCTAACTTTCTTAGAGCGCCCTGCTAATGGTTGGGACATGGGTATTAAATACGCTTTTCCTTCTATGAGTAATGTAGCTATCTTTGCTAATATGAGTAAATGGTATGGAGAAAAGGTTGCTCCATTTGGCAATGCAAATTGTTATGAAGATTTAGAAAAAAATCCTTTAGTGTATGAAGGAGGTATTACTTATTCACCTTGTCCTGCATTAACTTTTTCGCTAAGTCATAAAAGAAGCAATGAAAGTGATAAACAAGGTACAAATATAGCTATGAATTTTAGTATACCTTTAGATAAAGATGCCCTCAAACATGCTTTTGATCCTAAATTTGCAGGTATAAATAATACTATTGAAGGCTCTAGAACTCATTTTATCGATAGAGATTATTCTATGGTGCTTGAATATAAAGCCATTAATAATGCTTATCATATTTCTTATTGTGGAAATTTAGGAGATAATACTCATTGCATTATGCTAAAAAATGGCTTTAACCAAGCAGTTAAAAATGTTGCTATAAATGTAACTCCTGAACAAAAAAGTGTAATATTAAAGAATGGAAATCATTATATTACTGATGACAATGGAAAGGTTTTTGTAAAAATAATCCATGCTTATGGAGTCCATCAAACCAATTTAATTGCTAAAGCAGGTAATGCTCAAGAGAGTTTTCCTATTACTATTGTAACTCCAAAAGGAGACTTTAGGGTATTTGCCAAACCTTCTAATATACAAAGACATGAAAAATCTCTAATCACATTTGCAGGAAGTGATTTAGCAAGTGATTTAGATATAAATTGGAAATTAATCGGCAAAGGAAGTTTAGAAAAAACTCCAAATTCAGATAAAACTGATAAAGATGGAATTTCAAATATCATCTATAAGCCTGATGCAAGTATGAAAAATAAAGAAAAGGCTGAAATTATTGCCAATGTATTAGGAGTTACTTTAAAAGCCTTTGTTCAAATAGCAATTTATGGAGATGATGATATTATCTTAGATAAAACCACTATAGGTAATAAAGAAAAAGCTCATGCAAGCTATAAAAACTTACAAGCTAAAACTACTAAGGTTAAATGGAGCATACAAGGAGATAATGCTTTATTTATAGATAAAGATAAAACCTCTAAAGAGCTTAATTTAATAGCTAATGAAAATGGCGAGAGCAATGTAGAAATCATAGGACTTAGTGGAAATGAAAAAGTAAAAATCATTGCTAAGAATATGAGCGATGAGTTAGTAAAAGCAAAAAGTAAAGATTTAGAAATCAAAAACTATTCAGCTACTATGGAACTTCCTACTGGAAAAGACCCTGTGACTCATCAAGACTTTGAAAAAGGAATGATTGATTATAAAAGCGATTTTGAAGTAAAACTTAAAGGCTTAATGCCAAAAACAAAAGTTTCATGGAAAGCTAAAGATATACAAAGCAATAAGACTTTAAGAATTAGCAATGATAAAGAAAGCACAGCTGATAATAAAGGTGAGAGTAAGGTAGTATTTGAAGGAGTAAAAGATTTTAATATTAAAAGATTGCAAATCATTGCTACTTATAATCAAAGCACAGCTAGCACTCAAGAAATAAACGGAGAGATCAAACTCCACCAATACACCCCAAGCATTAATTTTAGTAAAGATAAAATCCATGCTTATGAAAGTGATAGCAACAAAGCTTTAAAAGATCTAAAACTTGATCATGTAGAAGTAACTATAAAAGGTGGTAAACCTAATGAAAAAATAGAATGGAGTTTAAGTGGAGACGCTAGTTTAAGTAATCAAGAAGCAACATTTAATACTAGTGGTGAAGCTAAAGCAGTTATTACTTCTAAGGCTCCATTTAAAACTAATCCTATCATTAATGTTAGCACCCTAGGCCAAAACCTAAGTAAAACTATTACTTATGATGTAAAAACATATACACCTAGTGTAACTTACCCAAGCTTTAAAGATCAAGAAAAAACTATAGATTATATAGATGATTTTAATATTAAAGTAAGCGGTTTATTACCAAATTCAACCATTGATAAAATCAGTGGAAGCAAAGGAGTAAAAGCTAAAAAAGAAAGCTTTAATGTTAATGATAAAGGTGAAGCTACTTTAGAATTTAATGGTATTAGTGATTATAGTGTTAAAGAACTTACTATTAAGTTTAGTTATACCAAACAAGGTAGCGTTAAAGAGGAGCTTAATTTAGATAAAATCAAACTTTATCAATACACTATTTCCTTTAATGCTGATCCAAGTACTATTATTGCAGAACCTAATAAAAATGCTGAAGTAACTTTAAAAGGTGGTAAAGCTAATGAAAAAATAGAATGGAGTTTAAGCGGGGATGCTACTTTAACTAAAGCTGATAAAGTATTTAATGCTAGCGGTGAAGCTAAAGCAGTTATTACTTCTAAGGCTCCATTTAAAACTAATCCTATCATTAATGTTAGCACCCTAGGACAAAACCTCGCTAAAACATTAACTTATGCAGATGGAACTATATATACTCCTAAAATAGAATATCCTTCTTATAAAGTAAGTTTTTGGAAAACATTAGATAAAACCATAGACTATGACTCAGATTATGTGTTAAAAGTAAGCGGTTTATTACCAAATTCAACCATTGATAAAATCAGTGGAAATAAAGGAGTAAAAGCTAAAAAAGAAAGCTTTAATGTTAATGATAAAGGTGAAGCTGCTTTAGAATTTAATGGTATTAGTGATCCTAGTGTTAAAGAACTTACTATTAAGTTTAGTTATATGAACACAGGAGTAAGCAAAGCAGAGTTTACCACAGATAAAATCAATCTTTATCAAAGAGAATTGAATTTAGAACTTGACAAAGAAACACTTTATACTCAAGAAGGAGAAGTAGTACACGCTGTATTAAAAGGTGGAAAAACAGGTTCTAAAGTAGAATGGAGTTTAAGTGGGGATGCTACTTTAGGTAGTCATGATACAACTTTTAATGCTAATGGCGAAGCTAAAGCAACTATTACTTCTAAGGCTCCATTTGAGAATGATATTATGTTAAAAGTCAATGCTTTAGGTAGTTCTTTTACAAAAAGTATTAAGTATAATAAAAAAATTTATACCCCTGAAGTAAAATATCCTGCATATGATCCAAGCTGGCTCCCTTTTGATACTTTAAAAAATACTATAGACTATGACTCAGATTATGTGTTAAAAGTAAGCGGTTTATTACCAAATTCAACCATTGATAAAATCAGTGGAAATAAAGGAGTAAAAGCTAAAAAAGAAAGCTTTAATGTTAATGATAAAGGTGAAGCTACTTTAGAATTTAATGGTATTAGTGATTATAGTGTTAAAGAACTTACTATTAAGTTTAGTTATATGAACACAGGAGTAAGCAAAGCAGAGTTTACCACAGATAAAATCAATCTTTATCAAAGAGAACTAAAATTTGAAGGAGATAAGACAATATACACAGAAGAAAATGCACAAGCTAATATTACACTAAAAGGTGGTAAAAAAGGTGCTAAAGTAGAATGGAGTTTAAAAGATGGTGATGCTACCTTAGGTAGTCATGATACAACTTTTAATCGTAGTGGATATGCATATGCAACTATTACTTCCAAAGCTCCATTTAAAGCTAATCCTGTAATTAGTGTAGAAACCATCGGACAAAACGTTAGTACTGCTATTGCTTATGTAGATAAAGAATATATCCCTAGTATTGTTTATCCTAATTATAAAGGTCATGAAAAAACAGTAAACTTAAACCAAGATTTTAATCTTGAGGTAAGCAATTTAATTCCAAATACAGAAATTGAAATTTATCATAATATACTGTCTGAAGCTCAACCTAAACAAGATCATGTTAAAGTAAATTCTCTTGGTAGAGCTACTTTAGAATTTAATGGAGTATGGATACCAACAGTCGATAAATTCTATATCAAATTTAAGTATATGAAAACAAAAAGCAAATCAGCGGATTTTTCAACAGATTGGATTTATATATATAAACAAGATACTAAAATTGTTTTGGATATTGACAAAGATTCTTTCTTAAAAAGAGAAGGAGAAGAAGCTCATGCTGTATTAAAAGGTGGTAAAGCTAATGAAAAAGTAGAGTGGAGTTTAAGCGGGGATGCTACTTTAACTAAAGCTGATAAAGTATTTAATGCTAGTGGTGAAGCTAAAGCAACTATTACTTCTAAAGCTCCATTTAAAGCTAATCCTGTAATTAGCGTAGAAACTATAGGTCAAAGATTAAGTCAAACTATAGCTTATTCAGATAAAGAAATTTATACCCCAAAAATAACCTACCCAAGCTTTAAAGGAAAAGAAAAAACAATAGATTATGAAACTGATTTTGAAATTCCTATTAGCGGATTAATGCCAAATTCTTACATTGAGATTCTTAAAAATCAAACTGCAAAACCGATACATTCATACACTTTAGCAGTTGATGAGCATGGAAAAGCGCAATTGCATTTTAGACCAATTTCAGATTATAGTGTTAAAGATTTTCAAGTTAAATTTAAATATAATAAAACAAAAGATACAGAAGAAATCTTTACAACAGATATTATAAATCTATATCAATATGGTCTAAATATTGAAAGTCTTGGTATAATCGAAGCTAAGCAAGGAAAAGTTTTAACCTTGAAGGCGATTAATGGGAAACCTAAAACAAAAGTAAAATGGAAAATTATAAGTGGTAGTGGTGTCTTATCGCACAATGAAACAACTTTTAACGACAAAGGAGAAAGCACTATAATTTTGGCTGCAAAAGCTCCATACGATGATGTTAAAATAGAAGCTGAAGCAGAATTTGATAGTAAAAAAGCAAACACAACCATATATTATAGCTTTGACCCTATTATACATGATGATGATAAAATTACTTTTGATAAAGGAGGGGTAATAACAATAACCGGTTTAAAACCTAACAGTGAAGTTGTTATTGGTTTAGAAAAGTTGTATTATACTGCTTTAGAGGAAAGCGGTAGAATTTTGAACGCCAATAAAAACGGGGAGATTAAATTACATTTTAATCCTGTTTCTTCTGTTAATACGGATGATTATGATAATAGATTTTTTAGAGTCAAGTTTACTTATAGAAAAAGCAATAATGAACCTACTGCTGAAAAAACAATCTCATCTTTCGTGAGACCACCTGATGTAATTAATATTCATTTTGAAAGTATTAATGATTTACAACACGGTTGCTGGGTTCCAGCAAATTCTTATTTTTCCAATGGAATGCCAAATGCACCAATAGAAGTAAAACCACAATGGACATGGATGATTGGGATGAGCAGTTATAAAGTTTTACAAAAAGATGCAAAATTTGATAGAAACGGAAAAGCAACCTATAGAGAGGGTGTTATATGGTGTACTGTTGGGAATGTTGGGGATCTTTATTATATGGATTTATATGTAGATGGAAAAAAATATTCTTTAACAGCTGTAACGCGATATGGATATAAAGGCTTTGAGTGGGATTCTTGGTCAAGTGATTCTTACAATAGTACTCTTGAGTAGTTTTATATAAGTAAAGACCGGGAATATGCCATTTTACAATTTTATGCAATTTCTATCTCTGTTAGCTCAACTTTCAGAGGTAGAAATTAAAACTCTTATAGAATATAAAGATTTATTATTAAAAGCATTGTCATCTTTAAATGAATCAAAAACATTTGATGTAAAAGAATGTGTACGACTTATTGATACCCTTGAAGAAACTTTTTTCGATAAACTTCAAATAGAAGAAAGTAAAAAGAAAGAAATTTGCAAAAATATCATCAAAATACTAAAAAATCATTGGAAAATGTTTTTTTGAAAGCCAAATGGTGTCAAGGGGGAGACTTGAACTCCCGACCTCCGGCTTATGAGACCAGCGCTCTAGCCAGCTGAGCTACCCTGACATAAAAAGAAGTTAAAATTATACTTTATTTTGCTTAACATTTTATAAAATGCTTATTTTGTAATTTTTTATATATTTTTTAACTTTTTTGTGCTACAAATATAAAACTATATTAAAAAAGGATTTTAATGCAAATTAGCTCAAGTTATGGCAATGCCTTTTACACGCAAAATCCTTATCAAAACGAAGATAAAAAACAAACCAAAGAAAACATTTCAGAAAAAGAAAATCCACAGCAAACAAAAGAAAATGATAACAATCAAGAAAAAGATGAAAAAACTCAAAAAGTCAATGGTAAAGACTTAAGCAACGAGGAAGTAAAACAAGTACGAGAACTTGAAAAAATCGACAGAGAAGTAAGAGCTCATGAAGCAGCCCATCAAGCAGCAGGTGGAGCCTTAGCAGGTGCTGCAAGTTTTGGCTATACAAGAGGCCCTGATAATAAAATGTATGCAGTTGAAGGAGAAGTGCCTATAAGAATGCAAAAAGGCAATACTCCTGAAGAAACTATAGCAAATGCTATGCAAGTAATTGCTGCAGCTATGGCACCAGCTGATCCTAGCCCCCAAGATTATAAAGTAGCAGCTAATGCTATGCAAATGCAAAATGATGCACGCACCGAACAAGCTAAAATAAAAGCAGAAGAGCTAAAAGCACAAAATGAAAAAAGCGAAAATGAGAATGAGGAAAAAACAAATTCAAATTCCAAAGCTATAAAATCATACACACAAAATGTATCACAAGATTACATAGGAAGTCAGTATAACAAAAGCGCATAGTGGCAGAGAGGAAGGGATTCGAACCCTCGGTGAGTTGCCCCACACACGCGTTCCAGGCGTGCTCCTTCGACCGCTCGGACACCTCTCTAAAAATGAAAATTATAACTTATTTTTTTAAATTTACACTAAAAAGGGGTTTTATGAAGCTTTTTTGCTCTTGTTTTTATCTTTTTATTTTACTTTTTTTAAGTGCTTGTTCAAATCATGCTAATGTTAATTTATCTTATGAAAAAGCCTTTATAAACAAACAATGTGATGAAAATATCCTAGCTTTAAAAAATGCAAATAAAGACACCATATATACAGGGTTAAATTTAGCTTCTTTAGCAAGAGTTTGTAAAGATTATGAAAAAAGTAATGCTTTTTTTGATAAAGCAGAAGAAGCTTATAAATATGATGTAGATTTACAAAATGGGCTTCAAAAAGCCACTAGAAATTTTAGTGAAATTTTACTTAATGATACCATCAATGACTATCAAGGTTATTTTTATGAAAGGATTATGCTAAATACTTACAAAGGTTTAAATTATATGAGCTTAGGTGATTTTAAAAACGCAAGAGTAGAGTTTAACCGAGCTTTATACAGACAAGATAGAATGAAAGAATATTTTTATGATTATATACAAAAAGCTCAAGAAGAATACCAAAAAGAACTTCAAAAAGATAAAAAAATATATACAAGTTTTCAGCAAAATTTAAGCCCTATCTATAAACAATATGACAATCTTCTTAGCACATTTAACGCAAATAAAAATTATACTAATATCTATGCTAGCTATCTTAGTGCTTTATTTTTCTTTTTTGATAAAGATTATATTAAAGCTTATGAGCTTTTAAAAGAAGTAGCATTAAGCAATGTGAAAAACAAGCAACTTCAAAAGCAATTTCAAGTATTTGAAAAATTCACTCATTTAAAAACATCCTTCCCTCAACAAAAATATATTTTTATCATTTATGAAAATGGTTTTAGCGCTACAAAAGAAGAATTTAATCTTACTTTGCCATTTGTTTTTAATGATAATCTTGCAAATATTAGCGTAGCTTTTGCTTATTTAAAATCAAGAAATACTTCTTATAAATTCTTGCAAAGCCAAGATGAAAAAACTCAAAATTTAATTTATTTTGATGATATTATAGCAAGTGAGTTTAAAACCCTTTTACCTTCTATGGTAATGAAAACCCTAGCCTCAAGCGCGCTTAAAACCTCAATTAATTTAGCCATAGCCAATAATGATTCTAGTGGTTTTTTATCATTTATTAGCACTGTTAGCACTGCTTTAATTAATAAAGCCGATCTTAGAATGTGGCAAGCTTTACCAAAAAGTGCTAGTATTTTAATGCTAAAAAATGAAGGTTTGGTTAAAATTTATGATGATAAAGAAAAAATAATCTTTGAAGATGCGTTAGAAAAAGATAAAAATTATATTGTACTTATCAGATCTTTTATACCAAGTTCAAATATTATTTATAAAATTAAAGAACAATAAGGAGATAAAATGAAAAAAAGTTTATTTTTTATGATTTTTGCACTTTTAGTTTTCAGTGCTTGCTCTTCACAGCCAAAATATACCGATGGTAAAGTTTCTCAAAAAGTACAAGGCGATGCACTTACTTTGGGACTTGATAGAGAAGATTTTGAAAAAACTGCCGAAGATATGATACAAAGTTTGCTTAGTGATCCTGCTTTTGCAAATTTAAATAGCTCTAATAGAAAAGTTGTTGCCATAGGAAAAATCATCAATGACACCCCACAAAGAATAGACACAGACAAACTCACTTCAAAAATTACCATAGCATTAAGAAAATCTGGAAAATTTATACTAACAACCGCTATAGCAGCAGGCGGAGCAAAAGATAGCTTATCTCATGATGTAAGAGACTTAAGAGACAATGAAGAATTTAATCAAAACTCCATTGCTAAAAAAGGCACACTTTTAGCTCCAAATTTCTCACTTTCAGGTAAAATCAGACAAGATACTGTCAAACTTTACAATGGCAAAATTCAAACCGAGTATTTTTTCCATTTAATTCTTACGGATTTAACTAGTGGATTAGCCTTTTGGGAAGATGAAAAAACCATCAATAAAACAGGCAAAGGCAAAAGTGTAACATGGTAAAAAAACTACTAATTCTTTTTTTAACCCTCGTTTGTCTTTGTCAAGCACAAAGTGCTTTAAACAAAGAAAGCTATGGCGAGGGTTTTGGAAATACAAGAAGTGAAGCAATAAAAAATGCTATCAATGAAGCTCTAGGAAAAATGGAAGGTTTAAAACAAGTCAAACTTAAAAAATTTGAATTTAATTTTAATGGAAATTTTAATATAGGCTATGATGAGGAAATTGATTTTGTTAGTAATGGAGTTTTTAATAGTTATGATATTAAATCTTTAACTCAAACAAATCAAAATGAATTTCATGCAAAAGTTGTAATTTATAAAAAACTTTACAATGAAAAAAACCTTGAGGATAAAAGTTCGCTAATTATCATCAACAAAGTTAAAGATGAGCTTTCGGCTAAATTTGAACAAGAACTTTTAAGCGTTTTACTCCAAAGTAAAAAATTTAGAATTTTAGATAGAGCAAATCTTGATCTTTATAATCAAGAAAAATCTTTGCTTATAAAAAATGCAAGTGATGATGAACTTGTTAAACTTTACAATGTTTTGGGTGCTGATTTTTTACTCATTTTAAATCCTAAAATAAAACAAACTCAAAATGAAATTAGCACTCAAACTTATAATATTAACATTGATTATCGTTTGATAGAATTTGCTACAACTCAAATCAAAGCTTCTAATACTTTAGAGTTTAAAATGAGTTCTACAAGTAATTCAAGCAAACAAAAAGCCCTTAGAGGTATTGCTACAAAAATTACAGAAGATATTTTTAAACATTCTAAAGACAATGACAAAGAAGAAGAAATAGAGCAAGGTTTAGATGCAAACTATCAAATCAACAATGAAGGTGGGGTTAATTTAGGTTTTTAGCCTCTAAAAACTCACACCTTTTACAAAGCTCAGCTTTTAAATTTCCTTGCTTAAAACCTTCTTTTAATTCTATATATAAAGAGGAATTTAAAAGCTCACTAAAATCTTTTTCAAAACAATTTCCAAGTTTTATATCCCCTTTAACATCCAAACAACAAGGCACTAAAGTTCCATCACTTAAAATAGCAATTTGTCCATTTAAAGCATGACAACACCCCTTCTCTCTAACAACCTCATCTTTTAAAGAAGGCCATTTAAAAAGTCTAGCTTGGTGTAAGATAATATGCCTTTCTAGGCGATTTTTAGTTTTTTGCTTTTGAATTTTTATTTTAAAAATTTGTTCTAAAAAATCATAAATTTTTTCATTTTCTAAAGGTGGGTTGAAATTTTTATCTAAATTCCAAAGTCTTAAGTTGATAAAAGAATTATTTTTATTTTCTAAGTGTAAAAAAATAAGCTTCAAAATAGGCCCAAAGTATTCTTTTAAGCTCATTCTACTTTGAGATAAAAAAGCACCCAAGGAGATATTAATTTGGTGTATATTTTTAAAACTTAAAGCAAGATTGATTTTTTCTTCATCAAAATAAAATCCACTCGTAGTAAGTTCTATTTGCATATTAAATTTTAAAGCTATTTTTAAATACTCTTTTAAATTTAAAATCCTTAAAGGATCTCCAAGCACATGAAATGTAAAAAGCTTGGCATGATTATGCACGCTTTTACAAATTTTTTCAAAGTCTTCAAGGCTCATTTGTTTTCTTTGGGCTTTTTGACTAGGACAAAAATCACATTTTAAACCACAAATATCACTTAATTCTATATAAATTTTCTCAAAATACATAATCACTCTTTTTAAAAAGCTCAAATGCTTTTAAAGCAAGTTTTGAAAGCGTGATATATTCTAATTCTTTATAAGCAAAGGCTTTAGCTTGAAAGTCTTCAAAATCATCATCTTTTAAAAAATACACCTTAGCATTGATTTTATATTTGGTATAAGAATGCTTAAATTCTCCTATAAATTTTGCTTTTTTTTGGTTTTTGTATTCTAAAAAATTATATAAATTAAAATACAACTTTTCTTGACTCTTAATGAGTAAAAACTGCTCGTTTTTTTGCACTATAAGTATTTTTAAAATAGTATTTTCATATTGAATTTTTTTAGTTGGGTTAAATTTTTTATATTCATTTTTTCCACTACAAAAGTCTTTTAAAGGACAAATTTCACATTTTGCATTTTTAGGCAAGCAAACCAAAGCCCCTATATCCAACAAAGCTTGGTTATGATCAAATGCATTGTCATAGTTTAAAAATTCTTTTGCCTTTTGTGTTAAAAGTTTAGAATTTGGATTTTGCAAACTATAAAATCTACTCAAAACTCTTTTTATATTTGCATCCACAAAAGACTTAGCTTGCAAAAAACCAAAACAAGCTATAGCGCCAGCTGTATATTCTCCAATACCAGGAAGTTTTTGAAGCTCTTTAATATCAAATGGTAATTTTGCATTAAATTTTTGCTCACAAATTTTTGCACATTTGTGCATATTTCTAGCTCTAGTATAATACCCAAGTCCTTGCCAAGCTTTTAAAACCTCATCTTCACTTGCCATAGAAAGTTCTTTTAAAGAAGGAAATTTAGCTAAAAACTGAAAATAATAATTTTGCAAAACACTTTTTACCTGAGTTTGTTGCAACATAATCTCACTGACATAAACCGCATAAGCAATATCAATGTTTTTTAATTTTTCTAAATCATCTGCTTTAGCGTATTTTTTATACTCATCATGCAAAATACGCCAGGGAAGACTTTTCCTACCGTTTTCGCTATACCATTTCAAAATATTTTCATGAATTTTTTGCATTAAGACTTTCTTTATTTTTAAAAAAATTATACAATCTATTCTTAAAGGCTTTATGTTAAAATAAAAAAATATTTTTAAAAAGGAGCAAAAATGAAAAGTTTTTTAAAAGGTTTGGGTTTAGGATTACTTTGTTTGGTATTATTTGTACTAGGAGTGATTTTTAACACTGAATTTTTAGGTTTAAAAAATCATAATAAACAAAATATAGAATTTTCAAGAAATATAGAAGTATCTAATGAAATTATGCCAAATATCTTCAATGCTACTTTAAATTTTAGTGCCAGCGAAGAACTTAGTAAAAAAACCATTGTTTCTAGTGAAGAAAAAAATCATATTGCTAAAACATTTAAAGAAATCTCAGATCGTATTGCTAAAGAAAATTATTGCAAAGGTGGAAGTTATACTTTAGAGCCAAATTATAATTATTATCAAGGAGTAAAAACACTTAATGGATACAGATTGCACTCTAATTTTACTTGCCAAATTCCACAAAATAAAAGTAAAGACTATGAAAATCTTATAAAAGATATAGAAAGTATTAGCACTACTAATGCTTTAATTTCTTTTAACACCAAAGCTTTGCAAGCTAGCTTTGATGAGACTATTTTAGAAGCAAACAAAGAAGATTTATATGATCTTGCATTTAAAAAAGCTTTTGAAAAGGCTCAATATTATTCTAAAACTCTAGCAAAAACTTGCGTGATAAAAAACATTCATTTTGATAGTTACAACATCAAACACAATGCTCCAAGTTTAGCAGCTAGTGCAGATAGTATTGTATTGCCTATTATTAAAAGTGAAAAACAAAACTTAAGAGCTAATGTGCTTTTTATTTGTCAATAAATTTCATTTTGGCTTTATTTTGAGCTTTTATAATTTCTCATCATTAATTTAAAGGAGAAACAATGAAAAAAATTATAAGTTTATTTATCGTAAGTTCTTTGGCTGCTTCATTTGCACTAGGAGCTGATTTTTCCAAAAAAAGCAATGATGAGATTTTAAATCTTGCAAAAACCGTTAGCGCGCAAGATCAAGCTGATTTGGTTATAGAAATGAAAAAAAGAATGAATGAGATGAAATACAAAGATGCAAGAGATTTTCATCAACAATTTAAGAGTAATTTGCGCGAAAATATCTCTAAACTTTCTGCGCAAGAAAGAAACCAAAGAAAGGCTATTGTTCAAGAAGACATGCAAAAACTAACTGATGAAATGAGCGGCAAAGAAATAAGAGAGTTAAATTTGCATCAGCATGGTAAAAATTCACACAAAACACACAAAATGGATCATCAAAACCATGGAAGCCATGCAAATTGTCCAATGAGATAAAATGGCAGCAAAAATCCTACTCTTAGAAGATGATTTAAGTTTAAATGAAATTATAAATGAAGCCTTAAATGATGAGGGTTTTAAAGTCTCTTGTGTATTTGATGCACAAGAGGCACTAGAAAAAGCTTATGAAGAAAATTTTGATCTTTGGATTTTTGATGTTAAAGTCCCAAAAGGTAATGGTTTTGAAGTTTTAAAAGAATTAAGAGAAAGTGGTAAAAACACCCCTGCTATATTTTTAACTTCTTTATCTATGCTTGATGATGTAAAACAAGGATTTTTATCAGGCTGTGATGATTATATTAAAAAGCCTTTTGATATAGATGAATTAATTATCCGTGTAAAAAATATCATTAAAAGAAATTTTAGCCACCAAAAAGAAGATTTGATTTTACTTAGCTCTTCAAAAAATATTTCTTTTGATCCACTCAATAAAACTCTTTATCAAGATAAAACAATCATCAATCTTACCAACAAAGAAAAAGAACTTTTAGCTTTACTTTTAAAAAAGCGTCCACATTTTGTAAGCATAGAAACCATTTTTGATGAAATTTGGAGTTTAGATGAAGAACCTGTAATTATGAGCCTTAGAGTTTATGTGAAAAATTTAAGAAAAATTCTTGGTAAAGACCTTATCATCAATCAAAGAAACATAGGTTATGCCATAAGGCTATAAAATGAAAAGTGAAAATTTTAATAATACTATTTTTAAAATTCTAGCTCTTTATATCATCACAAGTGGTACTTTTCTTACAATTTTTTTTATTACTTTTTATCAAAAAGAAGCTAGCTATATACGCTTAAACCAATTAACACATATGTATACTCATCACAATTACATCTTGCAAAATATTATAGAGTCAAAACATAATCAAATTTCATTAGACAAAATCAACTTCACAGAAATTTCTGATAAACTCAACACTTCCTTCGCTATTATCTTAGATCAAAAAGTCATTTTTAGTAATCTTTCATTTGATGCTATAAATATTTTCAATCATTTAAAAAACAACGACTTTATCTACAGCAGAGATAAAAAATTATTTATAGATTTTTTAAGAATTCGTAATCTTGATGCTTATATAGATAGAACTGATATGAAAAAACCTAGACATTATTTTAAATTTTTAAAACACAGAAATATTCATATCATTATAGAAACTGATGATCTTGGTTTTAAAAAAGAACAATACCGCAAAGATAATTATAACAATCTAGACATCAATGATTTTGCCAATGAACTTTGGAAATTAAAATTAAAAACCATTTTTTATACTCTTATATGTATTATACTACTTGCTATAATTGCTTATGTGCTTATCATGCTTGTTTTTAAAAACATCAAAGAACAATTTAAAACACTTAATGATTTCATCAAAGACACCACGCACGAAATTAATACGCCTTTAAGTGTGATTTTAGCTAGTATTAAAAAATTTGATGATACAAATTTGAACCTAAATAACACTAAAAAACTAAACCATATCAAACTAGCAAGTAAAAATTTAAACCATATCTATCAAAATCTCATAGCCTTAAATTTTTTCTTACAAAAAGAAAATTTCAAAGAAGATATCAATTTAAAAGAGCTTTTAGAACAAAGGCTAGAGTACTTTGAAACTTTAATCACACAAAAAAATCTCATCATTGAAAGAAATCTTTTAGAGCAAAGCTTTTATGCTAATAAAGAAGAAATACAAATTTTAATCGACAATATTTTAAGCAATGCTATAAAATACACCAATGCTCATAAAAAAATCTATATTTGTTTAAAAGAAAAAACACTTAGCATTAAAGATGAGGGTCATGGTATGAGTGCTAAGGAAATAGCTCAAATTTTTACACGCTATAAGCGCTTTAATCAAGACCAAGGTGGCTTTGGCATAGGTTTAAACTTAGTCAAGCAAATAGCTGATAAAAATAATATCAACATTAAAGTTTTAAGCAAAGAAAATGAAGGAAGTGAGTTTATACTTTCTTGGTAAGGATAAAAATGGATATTTGTTTAGAAAAAATAAAAATGGAACAAACTTGGAAAGAATTTTTAAAAGATGAGTTTTTAAAACCTTATTTTTTAGAGATAAAAACTCATTATATCAATGCCCTAAACAAAGGAAAAATCATATATCCACCAGCAAATTTAATCTTTAATGCATTTAATCTAGCTCCTTTACAAGATTTAAAAATCATACTTTTAGGACAAGACCCTTATCATAACCCAAATCAAGCTATGGGCTTAAGCTTTAGCGTGCCAATGGGTGTTAAAATTCCCCCATCTTTGCTTAATATCTATAAAGAATTGCAAGATGATTTAAATATCCCCATAGCAAAGCATGGTGATTTAAGCAAATGGGCCAAACAAGGAATTTTACTTTTAAATTCTATTTTAAGTGTAGAAGCAAGTAAACCTGCTTCGCACGCACATTTTGGCTGGCAAAAATTTACCGATGCTGTTATATCAAAACTTAGCAACGAAAAAGAGGGTTTGGTATTTTTACTTTGGGGAAATTATGCTAAAAACAAAAAAGTTTTAATCAATACCCAAAAACACTTCATCTTAGAGGCGGCACATCCTTCACCTCTAGCAAGGAATGCTTTTTTAGGGTGCAAGCATTTTTCAAAAAGTAATGAAATTTTATTAAAGCTTAGTAAAAGTCCTATTGATTGGGATTTAAACTCATAATTTACTTTAAATCTATATACTTTAATGAATTTTTTTATAAAGGATAAATATGAATTGCCCAGTTTGTGCAAATACAGCTTTATTAATGAGTGAAAGAAATGGAGTTGAGGTTGATTATTGTCCAAAATGTCGTGGCGTTTGGCTTGATCGTGGTGAACTTGATAAAATCATAGAAAGAAGTTCTTCTCAAAGCACGCCACAACCATCTCATCAACAAAATTACAGCCAACAAGCAAACTATCATCACAATAATGGCTATAAATACAAGAAAAAAGAAAGTTGGCTTGGAGAATTATTTGACTTTTAAGCCTTTTGGCTTAAAAGTTTTTATAATTTTACTTTAATCAAGGCATTCTCTGCCATTTTTGGTACCCATAAATACTCACCATCAAAAAACATGTCTGCAGGACCTTTTATAGGGTTTAGATCTAGCTTTATCTCTTTGTTGTCTTTTAAAGTATAAATATACCCTTGAAGATTTTTACCCCAGCTTGACACTAAAAGATTTTTATCTTTATCAAACACTACACCATCAAACTGTTCTATTTTGTTACTTAATTCTTGAATTTTCTTTGTGTTTAAATCAATACTAATGATTTTTCCACCTGCTTTATCACTTGGATCATAACCTGCTACAAATAAAGTATTTTTTTCTATCAACAATCCATTTGGGCCACCATATTTTAAATCTAAATGGATGAAATTTTCGTATTTTTTCTCTTTTAAAAATACTTTATGAATATATCCTGTACCTGTATCACTCACTAACAATGTATTATTATCCAAAACTGCTATATCATTTAAAAATACTGCATTTTTTATAGGGAGCTTGAAAATTTCTTTTTTACTTTTTACATCAAAACCATATAAAACATCAATATCTACAACATACAAAACATCAGCTATTTTAGACATACCCTTTGGAGCATTAAGGTTTTTGATAAATTCTAGTTCTACAACTTTTCCATCTTTGTCTAACTTTGAAATAAAACCATCATTATCTTTATTTAGTGGAGTCAATTCTTTTCCTACATTAGACACATAAACCGCACTTTCATCTACATATACACTTTCAGGATGTGCAAAACCTTTAAATTCTTGCACCTCTAAAGCATTTGCACTACAAAATGCAAATAAAGCTAAAGCTAAAATACTTTTTTTCATACTGTTACCTTTCTTAATTATTATTAGTAAATTTTAATATAATTTAAAATTAAAATCTATCACTTTTAAGACAAAAAATATAAGTTTTTTGATTTTTGCTCTTGTTTTGGTGTAATGCCATATCTTTTTTTATATCTTGCTATAAACCAAGCAGGGGAATTAAATCCAAGCTCATGGCAAATTTGAGTGATATTCTTAGTGGAAAATTCTAGTAAAAATTTAGCCTTTTCAAAACGCTTATTATCAAGCCATTCTTTAGGACTTATCCCGAAACTTTGTTTAAAATTACGACTAAAGCTTGCCATATCCATTTTACTAAATTTAGCCATAGAAGCCACATTTTCAAAATCGTTTTTACAATACGCAAACATCTGATAAAGATCTAATTTAAAACCACTTAAAATTGCTTTTAAAAAGGTTAAAAATTCTGCATTGTCTTCACTATACAGTAAAGATAAAAATAATTCTTCAAATTTTAACTTAAGCAAATATTCGTTATTTTTAGAACTGTTTATATAAGGTAAAAATGATTGAAAAATACTCTTAGTTACAAAATCTGATTTTAAACTAAATAAACTTTTAGAATACTCTAAAGAGTTTAATTTAGAAATTAAATCTTGATATTTAAAAACAAGCTCTATCAAAATACACTCTTTAAAGCATAAAATAATAGACTTATAAGTATTTTCACTATTTAAATAATCTCTAATAGAAAAGGAATTTTTGGTAAAAAAAACAAGCTCATTTTCCCTTGCACTAAAATGATTATCAATAGTATAAATACTTTTAGAACCCTCTAATATAAAAACCAAAGCATAGTCTTTAAATACAACTTCTTGATTTTTATCATTTGAAGAATTTTTTTGATAATAACACAAAGAAAATAAAGAATTTTCTAACACATTGAAACTAACTCTACCAAAGTCTTTTGGAAAAACTAACATTTTGACCTTTTTATAAGTTTTTTGATTATTATATTTTATAAAAAATAATAAAGAATAATTTTTCATTAAAAATATATGCTACAATAAAGTAATTTTTAACAAAAGGAGAGAAAATGAAAAAAATCATTCTAGGTTCTTTACTAGCATCAAGTTTTTTAATTGGAGCAAATTTAGAAAATTTTGATCCAAAAGCACAAAAAGATCATCTAGTTATCAAAATGGAAATTCTTGATAAAAATGCCAACAAAAATGCAGGTGAAGTAGTAGCGGTACAAACTCCTTATGGAGTGGCATTTTACCCAAATCTTCAAGGTTTAGAAAGTGGAATTCATGGTTTTCATGTTCATGCAAACGCTGATTGCGGAGCAACTGATAAAGGTTTAGGTATGAAAGCAGGTGGTCACTGGGATCCTGAAAAAACTGACGCACATTCAAGTCCATGGGATGATAAAGGCCATAGAGGTGATTTACCACCACTTTATGTAGAAAAAGACGGTAAAGCAACTAATCCTGTATTAGCACCAAAAATCAAAACTCTTAATGAGCTTAAAAATCACTCTTTAATGATACATTTTGGAGGAGACAATCATAGCGATCATCCTGCAGCGCTTGGTGGCGGTGGCGCTAGAATGGCTTGTGGGGTAATTAAATAAAACACATACTAAAGGCTTTTTAGCCTTTAGTATTATTTAAAAAGCTTAGTAAAATCAAAATCATTCATAAAATCGTGGCTTGATCCGCCAAAACTTTGACTAGGACTATAAGTAGCAATAGCCACTGCAAGCTCGCTAAGCATAGAAGCTATTTCTTCTCTTTTATCTATTATATAAGCTTTCATACCTTCATAATCACTAGTTTCTAAAATTTTTAAAGGGTTGTAAATTTCAAAAGCAAAAGCCTTTGAACCTACATTTACATTATAATTATTATCAAATAAAGCATTGCCTAAAAATGAGCAATTATCTACTATTTTCAAACTCTCACTTGCGATTAATACTTTATCTTGCACATCTTCATAATTTTTATCTTCTAAAAGTTTTGAAATTTTTTTCAACGAAGAATCTAAAATTTGCAAAGCACCAACAAAATCGTTTGCATCGGTAATATCTTCACTAAATTTTTGTGTTTGGTGTTTTAAATTCGCACCATCTATACTTGAACCTACTTGTCCTAAATGTTTTTGTAAGATTTCTAATTCATCTCTCATAATACACCTTCCTTGTTATTGCTACAACAAGAAAAGCATTTTTTATTCCAAATTTTGATCTACCCAAACTCTAAAATCTTTAGCAAAAAGCAAAAAAACCTCATCGTAATTTTGGATTAAAATTTGAGGATTGTTATCATTTAATTCTTTTTCGTAGTAAAAATACTTACTTGCTATAAGTTTTTTAGTGTTTATTTGCACTAAATTTAAATTAATGCCTAATTTTATTTTAGAATACACCTCATCGCTAAAATCTTGCTCTAAAATATCTACTTTACTTTCTAAAACATAATCAGCACTAGCTAGACTATCTTGATTTAAAACTGCTTTAAACACCCCCAAATCTTGCAAATGAAATTCCAAAAAAGTTTTAATCATCAAAGCAGGATTTTCTTTCCAAAAATGATAAGCATAAGCATTAACAACATGATCTTTTTTATAAAAAATTTCATTAGTATAAGCTAAGCCCTTAGGTAAAGAAACTATAATAGTTGCATTTTTCATTTTATTTTGACTTTGCTCTAGCTTTTCTAAATTAATACTAAAATATTTATTTGCAGGCAAAGTTTGACTTGGACTAATCAAAGAACAAGCACTAAAAAAAATAGCTACTAAACTAATATATAAAAATTTCATTTTATTCTCCTGGAGCATATTGAATGGCTTTATCTTTATAAATTACATCGGAAGGATTTTGTTTTAAATTTTTTAATAATTGCGTAAAATCTAAAAATAAAACTCTTAAAATATCTAAATTTTCATTTAAAAGCATTCTGCTTTTATTAAGCTCGTTAAGTTGGCTATTAGCATTGTTTAAAAAATTTGAAAATTCATCTGCACTTTTACCAAGTTTAGAACTTGTTTTATTTAAATTTTCTAAAAATGCTGGCGCATTAGCATTTAAATGTGCGGATAATTCTGATGAATTTTGTAAAATTTGCTCGATATTTTTTAAATTTTTATCACTTAAAAGATTTTCTAGTTTAAGCTTTGAAACATTAATAAGCTCTAAAAGATTATTTGCTTGCTTGTCTATACTCGTAAAAAAACTTTCTTTTGATTTTATGATAGGATAAACATCATCATCTGCTTTTAAAACACTAGCTTCCTCACTACCCCCTGCAAGCTGAATGAATTTAAACCCTGTTATACCTTGAATTTGTAAGCTTGCATAAGTATCTGTTTTAACAACTAAACTAGAATCAAGCTTAACTAAAATTTTCACTCTTAGTTGCTTGCTCGAGCTATCTATGCTGATATTTTCAACACTACCAACATCCACTCCTAAAAATTTAACCGGAGCTTTGACGCTAAGCCCTGCAACTGATTCTTCCATATAAATTTCATAATAATTAAAAGATTTTTCATCTTTTAAATTCCCATACCAAACGATAAAAAATAAGCTGATAAAAAATAACACACAAACAAAAATTCCGATCAAAATATAATTTGCTTTATTTTCCATTATTGCATAAACCTCTCATAAAGTCTTGGATTTTGCTCTTGTAAAGCCTCAACATTTCCCAAAAAACCAACTTTTTTATTCTCTATAATCAAAAAGCGATTTAATACATTTTTCATACTTTCTTTATCGTGAGTAATTAAAACTACACATAATTTAAAACTTTGTTTTAAACTCAAAAGCAATTCATCAAATTCTCTCGAGCTATAAGGATCAAGCCCTGAAGTTGGCTCATCTAAAAAAAGCAATTTAGAATCAAGCGCCAAAGCTCTAGCTATGGCCACTCTTTTTTTCATACCCCCGCTTAATTCACTTGGATAAAGTTTAGCCACACTCTCATCAAGTCCTACCATCTTAAGCTTCATCATAGCTATTTCTTTAATGTCGTTTTTGCTAAGTTTTGTGTATTCAACCAAAGGTATGCTAATGTTTTCAAGTATATTAAAAAAGCTAAATAATGCTCCATATTGAAAAACAACACCCCATTGTTTTTGCAAAAACAAAGCATCTTCATCGCTTATATTTTTTAATCTCTTGCCTAAAATTTCATACTCACCCTTATCAAAATGCTCAAGCATTAACATTTGTCTTAAAAGCACAGATTTACCACTGCCACTGCCACCTAAAATGCCAAAAATTTCATTATCTTGCACTTCAAAACTAATATCTTCATGTACACATTTACTTCCAAAATAAGTGCTGATATTTTTAGCCTTTATAATCAAAATCCAGCCTTTGTTAAAAATACAGAGAAAATCGCATCAAAAGCTATCACCCAAAAAATAGCATTTACCACACTTTTTGTCGTATAAACACCTATGCTTTCAGTGGTTTTTTGTACAAAAAATCCCCTAAAACAAGCAATAGAAGCAATCAAAAATCCAAAAATAGGTGCCTTTATAAGCCCTATGATAATATGTTTTAGCTCCACTGCTTCCTTGAAACGACTCATAAACTCACTCATGCTAATTTCTAAACTAAACCAAGCAACTACAATTCCACCTATAATGCTTAAAATATCAGCTACTATTACCACTAAAGGCATAGCAAGCGCTAAGGCTAAAACTCTAGGTAAAATGATAAACTCACTCTCTTTAAAACCCATAGTTTTCATCGCATCGATTTCATCAGTAAGTTTCATTACTCCAATTTGGGCTGTATAAGAACTTGCACTCCTACCAGCTATAACAATGGCACTAATTAATGGCGCAAGCTCTCTAGTAGCAGAAATTCCCATTAAATCGACAATATAAATATTAGCTCCAAATTGTGCAAGTTGATACGCAGCTTGATAAGCAAGCACCACACCCACAAGTAATG
The DNA here is from genome assembly GCF_025772385.1 of Campylobacter sp. FU_520. Classification (NCBI taxonomy): domain Bacteria; kingdom Pseudomonadati; phylum Campylobacterota; class Epsilonproteobacteria; order Campylobacterales; family Campylobacteraceae; genus Campylobacter; species Campylobacter sp. FU_520. Next base: position 28,217 of record NZ_JAKMRZ010000002.1, read on the forward strand.
AAGTTAGCATAATAATAGGCAAAGCATTAATAGCACTATTTTCTACATGATATAAAAATGCCTTAAAGCGAAGTTTTTTAGGATTTAAAAATGTTTTAAAACAAGTATAAATGATAAGCCCTATGAAATTTAAAAACTGCACTAAAAGCGCAAAAGATTCAACAACCTTTTTTCCTAAATTTTCAAAAAATTCTTTGATTGTTTTTTTATCTTCATGAGAATTATAAAAGCTTTTATAGTGTTTTTGACAAAGTTCAAAAAGCTTAGTATGCTCGCTTTTAAGATTTATCCTACTAAGCTCAAAACCTTTTTGCTTAAGTTCATTTTCTAAAGCTAGAAAATACCTAATCCCAGCAGTGTCTATAAAATCTAAATTTGCAAAATCAAAAATAATATTTTTTTGAGTAGGAAAATCTAATTTTTCTAATTTTCCTACGTTAGTTTTATCCCATATACCAAAGACGCTAAAAATGCATTCTTGATTTTTAATGTCTTTGATGATTTTATTTTTCATTACATAAACTTAAAACATATGAGCTTAATTTTTCCTCACTAAATCCAAAATGCTCAAATACATCTTTATCTTTACCACTCTCACCAAAACTTTCTATGCCATAAAGCTCATCACAAATTCTATAAAGTTCATTTGAATTTGCAGCTTCCACACCTATAACTTTACCTTGTAAAATTCTTTCTTTATAAGATTTTTCTTGAGCGATAAATAATTCATAACAAGGCATAGAAGCCACATTAGCAATCACACCTTTTTCTTTTAAATTCTTAGCTACTTTTAAACACAATGATACTTCACTACCGCTTGCTAAAAGTGTAAATTGTGCATTTGCGTTTTCTTCTAACAAATAAGCCCCATTTTCCACATCTCCAAAAACAGACTCACTTAAAGCATTTAATTTTTGGCGTGATAAAACAAAAACACTTGGCATATTAGTTTTAAGTGCAATCTGCCATGCTTTTACATTTTCAACTCCATCAGCAACTCTAAATGTTAATGAATTTGGCATAGCTCTAAAAGTGCTAAGTTGCTCTATAGGTTGATGTGTTGGGCCATCTTCACCAACCCCTATGCTATCATGAGTAAAGATGAAAAAGTGTTTAGCCCTCATCAAAGCTGCTATTCTTGCAGCAGGTTTTAAATACTCGCTAAATATAAAAAAGGTAGCACAATAAGGCAAAAACAAACCATATCTAGCAAAAGCATTTGATATAGCAGCCATTGCATGCTCTCTTATGCCATAGTGGATATTTTTTCCATTTGGGAAATCGCCCATATCTTTAAGTTCAGTTTTATTTGAAGGACCTAAATCTGCACTACCACCTAAAAATCCCGGTAAAGCTTTAGCGATAGCATTTAAAATCATACCATTGCTATCTCTAGTAGCCAAATCTTTTCCTTTAAAATCAGGAAATTGTATTTTTGAAAAATCAGGTTCTAAAAGCTCTTTTAATAAAGCTTGCTTTTCTGCATTTAAATTTTGCACTTTTTGATTCCACTTAGCTTGTGCTAAATCCCCAAGTTCTATTGCGGTACTAAAGCGAATTTTAACTTCTTCTGGAATTTCAAAAGTTTTTTGCGGATCAAAACCTAAAGCTTCTTTTGCTTTTTTAATAAGCTCTTCACCCAAAGGCGCTCCGTGAGAATGATGACTTCCTTCAAGCTCTAAAGCCCCTTTAGCTATGGTAGTATGAGCGATGATTAAACAAGGCTTTTTACTTTCTTTAGCCGTTTTTAATGCTAAATCAATTTGCTCAAAATCATGCCCATCTATCTCAAGCACTTCAAAATTTTGCGCTCTAAAACGCTCTTTTACATTTTCATTAAAGGCAATAGCCACATCACCTTCGATTGAAATGTTATTGCTATCATAAATGATGATTAAATTATCAAGTTTATGAAGTCCTGCTAAAGAACAAGCTTCATAAGAAATTCCTTCTTGTAAATCCCCATCACCGCATAAACAATATACTTTATGATTGATAATATCTTCACCCAAAAGTAAACTTGCTTTTTTAGCTGCCATAGCAAAACCAACCGCATTTGCAATACCTTGTCCTAAAGGTCCTGTAGCAATTTCAACGCCTGGAGTGAAAATTTCAGGATGACCTGGAGTTTTAGAGTGTAATTGACGGAAATTTTTTAAATCCTCTAAACTTACATCATAACCACTCAAATGTAAAAAGCTATAAAGCAAAGCACTAGCATGACCGCCTGAAAAGACTAATCTATCGCGGTTTAACCATGTAGGATCTTTTGGATTATGCACTAAATGGGTACTTAAAACACTCATAATATCTGCTAAACCCATAGGTGCGCCTGGATGGCCCGAATTTGCTTTTTGTATCATATCCGCACATAAAAATCTTATAGTGTTGGCTTGTTTTTGTAACATTGTTTAACCTTTTAAATATTTATCAATCAAAATTTGAAGCTCATTAGCAAGCTTAGAGTCTAAATTTTTCATTTTTTCTTCACATAGTGCAATTTTATCATCTTTTGCCTTTTTAGCACCTTCTAAACCCAAAAGTTTTACAAAAGAATTTTTATGCAAGTCATTATGAGTTGGCTTTCCTGCTTCTTGAGTATCTAAAGTCGCATCGATAATATCATCTTTGATTTGAAAAACTAATCCTATCAAAAGCCCTATTTCATAAATTTGCTCACATTCTTTTTCATCTAACTCACAAATTTCACAACCCATTTTTAAAGCCGCTGCGATTAATCTTGCAGTTTTATGAATGTGTAAAAACTCAACTTGTTCTAAATTTAAAGGTATATCTTCAAAATAACAATCAATAGCCTGCCCAATAATCATACCATTAAGCCCTGCATTAAAGGCTAGAGTTTCTATAAGTTTTAATCTGACATTTTCTTTTAAATCAAGTCTTGAAAGTAGTAAAAAAGCTTGAGTATTTAAAGCATCGCCCACTAAAATAGCGGTGGTTTCATCGTATTTTTTGTGTAAAGTTTGTTTTCCTCTACGCAAAGAAGCATTATCCATAGCAGGTAAATCATCATGTATTAAAGAATAAGTATGGATAAATTCCAAAGCCAAAGCCGCATTTAAAGCCTTTTCAAACAAAGCAGGATTTTTAGCATTCACTATCCCTAAAAGAAGTTGGGCTCTAAAATGCTTCCCACCAGCTTCTAACATCCATTTTAAAGCCTCATTAAAAAATGGATGAAAGCTTTGAGTTTTAGGAAAATTTTGCTCTAAATGTTGTTTGAATTTTTCTAAAATCACTTATTTAGCCTTATAAAAAAGTCAAAGTATCCTTTATTAAAATGCTCAAAATCATTATTTTTCGCCGAAGGGATATTACTTGCTTGTCTTGAAACTAAAACATCAAAAGTATTAGCTTGAGTTAATATGGTTTGAAGCTCATTAAAATTGTTGATTTTTTGATTATTAATTCTTAAAATTTTATCCCCTTTCATAAATCCAGCCATTTGTGCTTTAGAATTTGGAGTTACTTCTGTAACATTCATTTTCATATCTACGCGCAATCCTAGATTACTATAAAAAGAAGTTGGCTTAGCTTGTACTACTTTTTTAGGTTTAGCAAATACGCCTAAATCTTTATCAAAAACTGTTGTAGAAATATTTACATCTTTATTATCTCTTAGCATATTAAAATACAAAGTTGCACCACGATCAGCAAATAAAATTTTCTCATTTAATTTTCTTATATCATCATAAACTTGCCCATCTACACTCACAAGCTCATCATTAAGTAAAAATTGTCCATTTTTACGCACATTTTTTACATAAATTTTACCATCACGCATATCAAAATCCACACCTATATCACCCCAATAAACATCAGGATATTTTGCAAAGTGTTTTAAATAACGATTGCCTATAAGCTTACCATCTTCTAAGCTTATACCAAGCATTTTACAACATGGCGAATTAAGTTCTCCGATTTTAGAAGTAAAATCAAGCTGATCACGTTCTGTTAAACTTTGTCCAAAATACTTCAAATGCCCTATATAGCTTTTATTGCTATCTAAAATTCCCACCCAGCTATTGCGTGTTAATTCCTCTTCATTTCCCATAGGAGCAGGGATTAAACTAAAATCTGTTTTTACTAAATATAAATTTAAAAAAGGATCATACTTAGTATAGCTGTTTAATTTCGCATTTTTGGTTTTAACTACTGCTAAAGTATTTTCATTTAAAGCAAAAGCAGGCAAGCCCTCATAAATTAACATACTAGCTTTGTTTTTTTCATAACAACCCAAAAAATCATTAAAAGTCGGTCTTGGCACAGCAAAAAGCACACAAGTTATGCCTAAAATACAAAGTAAAATTCTCATAGCATTCCCATTCCGCTAAATAAATTACTAGCCATTGATTTTTTATTTTGTTCTACCATTTTCATCACATCATTAATCGCTGCGATTAATAAAATTTGCATAGACTCTTTATCTTCAAGCAAAGAATCATCAATATTTATATCGATGATTTCACCTTTTCCATTAGCACTAACTTTTACTAAACCACCGCCACTTTTTGCACTAAATTCTTTTTTTAAAGCTTCTTGCTCTAATTCATTTGCTTTTTCTTGAGCCTTAGTTAAAAGTTCGCCCATTTTAGAAAAATCCATATTTTCAAACATTTATTTTCCTTCTTTTAATATCTCTAATACTACTTCTTTATCATTAAAAGGATATTTTACACCCTTGATCTCTTGATAAGTTTCATCACCCTTACCCAAAATCACGACAAAATCATTTTTCGTTTTAAACTCTAATGCTTTTTTTATCGCTTCTTTTCTATCACATTCTATAAAAACGCCCTCATCTTTTTCTATACCACTTAAAATATCATTAATGATATCCATAGGCTCTTCTGAGCGTGGATTATCACTTGTGATGATGAGTTTTTTGGCATAATGTTTGGCGATTTTAGCCATTAATGGACGCTTAATTTTATCTCTATCTCCTCCTGCTCCAAAAACCACGATCAAATCACGATATTTTAAAGCATCTAAAACCTTTTCTATGCCATCAGGCGTATGAGCAAAATCTACAATCACATCTTTTGCAACTACTTGCATTCTACCTTCAATGCCACCAAAATTACTAATGGCCTTTTCAAGCTCTTTTAAATTTGGCTTTACAAGTTCATTCACACAAGCACTTGCAGCCAAAAGATTATAAAGATTAAAAAGCCCCACCAAAGAAGAGTCAATCATAAAGGTTTCTTTTCCAAAATTTACCACAGCTTCAATGCCATTTTTTAAAGCATAAGCTTTGATATGATAATAACTTGGATTTTCCACTCCATAAGTAAAAGCACCTTTGACATTAAAATTTATAGCTTTTGCATCTTTATTGATAAATTTCATACACTCATCGGTAAAAAAACTTTCTTTTGCCGCTTGGTAGTTTTGAAAGTTTCCATGAAAATCTAAATGATCTTGAGTAATATTAGTAAAAATTTTAGCCTTAAACTCAAGCCCTTCAATGCGGTTTTGCACCAAAGCATGTGAGCTTACTTCCATAATTAAAAATTCACATTTTTCCTTACTTGCTAAAGATAAAAGCTCTAAAGTTTGCAAAATAGGAGCAGTAGTTAAGCCTTTTGGAATGATATTTTTATCATTTATAAAACTACCCCTAGTTCCCATCAAGGCACATTTATAACCCAAATCAAGCAAGATAGAATAAATAGCCCCTGCAGTAGTTGTCTTGCCATTTGTGCCTGTAATGCCTATGATTTTTATATTTTCATCTATATTTAAAAGTTTCTTACACTCAGTTATATTTATAATTTTTGCTTGTTTTTCTAAAGCTTGATGAAGAAATTTTTCATTTTGAGTAGTTTTTAAGAAAAAACAATCTTTTTCGCATTCATTAGAATTATCACAAATGAAAGTATTTTCAATCTTTACTATCATAATTTAATTCCTTGATTTTCTCACTAAGCTTGATAAATCTATAATTAGAATAAAAATGCACCGAAACATCTTCCATATAAGCTACAAGCATATCTTTATAACCATGCTCTAAAAGCTTTTCTAAAAAATCCACAAAATCTTCTTTATCATTAATGATAAGTTTATTTGATATTATAACATTTTCTAAAGCTTGTTTAAACCCAACTTTTGCTTCACTAAGTAAAAAATCTTGATAACTCAAGCCCTCAAAATCCTCACTATCTTCCTCAAATTGCACACTTTGACTAAGATTAATGAGTTTTTCTAAGTCTTTATCTACTTTAGTATTTTTATAATTTTGCATAAAAAACTCAAAAAACACAAAAGCTTCTTCAGGACTTTTTAACGCCAAATCACAAATATTAATAAAAGTTAAAAGTCTTTTATTTTTACGCTTTTCATAAGCAAGAGAAAAATACATCTTAGCGTTTTTAAAATCTTTTTTATAAAAGCATTCTATGGCTATTTTTTTATAATTTTGCAAATTCGCTTTCCCCGCCTGCTAAATTTACTATAGTAATATCTGGATGTATATCGATTTTAAGTTGTTTTTCCAAGCCATATTTCAAAGTCGTCCCACTAGCTGGGCAGCCATGACAAGCTCCGGTTAGCTTCACATAAACTACACCATTTTTAACCCCTAAAAAATCAAGCCCACCACCATCATTTTCTAAAATATGCATAGTTTTAGCCAAGCTTGCTTTTACAGGCTCTATTAATTCCTCATCACTAAAAGGCATATTCATAATTTTTCCTTGATTATTTTTAGTTTAATTTTATCTTATTTGCCTTTAAAAAATGTAAATTATTGTTTATTTTAGACTTTTTGCTATACAATGGTAAAAAGACTTTAGGAAATTTTATGCAAAAACACACCCAAATAAAAGGTTTTGAAAAACTCAAACTCATTTTTATATTAGGCTTTTTATCTGCCATAGCACCACTTTCAACTGATATGTATTTACCTGCTTTAAATGAAGTAGAAAAAAGCTTTCAAACAAATTCTTTTTACACTCAACTTTCTCTTGCAAGTTTTTTCATCGCCTTTTCTTTAGGTCAGCTTTTATATGGACCATTAAGTGATGTATATGGCAGAAAAAAACCTTTATACATAGGACTTTTTCTTTTTATTTCTTCAAGTATTGCTTGTGTTTTAGTTGATTCCATTCATGCATTTATAGCTTTGCGTTTTTTTGAAGCTTTGGGAGGTTGTGTGGGTGTAGTTGTAGCAAGAGCTATAGTAAATGATGTTTTTGAGCTTAAAGAAGCAGCGGGAGTTTATGCTTTGATGATGGTTTTTACTTCTTTAGCTCCTATGCTTTCCCCTACTTTTGGTGGGATTTTGCTTGAGTTTTTTTCTTGGCGTAGTATATTTTTGACATTGTTTATTTTAGGCTTTATTTTATTTTTACTTGTTATTTTTGCCTTAAAAGAAAGCAACCTCAACACCCAAGATAAAAAATTCAATCACAAAGAAGTTGCAAAAAGTTACAAAAAAATCCTAAAAGATCGTCGTTTTGTGGTGTATTTACTTTGTGGGAATTTAATCTTTGCAGGTTTTTTTGCTTATTTAACCGGTTCATCTTTTGTTTTTACGCGTGTTTTTGAACTCAGCCCTCAACAATACGCAGCCCTTTTTGGAGCCCATGCTTTAAGTTTTGTTGTATGTGCTAATATAAACGCAAGAATAGTTCTTAAACTCTCACCTTATTATGTTTTACCAAGAGCGCTTATGATGATTACTTTTTTAACTTTTGTACTCATTTTAGGAGCAACTTTTGATCTAGGTTTTTGGGCTTTTGAAATTCCTTTATGTTTAATCATAGCAAGTTTAGGTTTTATCCTGCCAAATACCACTACTTTAGCTATGGCAAGATCAAAACAAAATGCAGGTAGTGCTTCAGCACTCTTAGGAGCAGCGCAATTTGCTATGGCGGGAGTGATGGCATTTTTAGTAAGTCTTTTAAATGCTAATACACCTATATTTTTATCGCTTATTTTAGGAACTTGTGCATTTTTATCTTTGATTTCTTATCTGAGTTTGATTAATAAAAGAAAGTTAAGTAAAATCAAAAAGAAGTTAAGCGTGATTTCTCACGCTTAATTAAGCAATATTTTTGAAAAGATTCACTGACTATATCGAACCTTTTTCAAAAAACTTTATATTTATTTTCAAAACACTTATAAACAATTTATGTTAAAATTTCTCATCAATCAATAAAGGCTTTATTAATGAAAAAAATAGCTACTATTTTTGCAGGTGTTAATGGATCTGGAAAAACTACCTTGTATTATAATGAACTTGAAAAAAACAAAGACTTTGGACTTAGAATCAACATCGATGAAATCGTAAGTAGCTTTGGGGATTGGAAAAATCAAGAAGATCAATTTAGAGCTTCAAGGATAGCCATTAAAATGCGTGAAAACTATATCAAAAAAGCTTATGATTTTAACCAAGAAACCACACTTTGTGGCACTAGCATTTTATCTTTATTCAAAAAGCTACAAAAAAATTCTTACACTATAAATCTTTACTACATCGGACTAGACTCTCCAAACACAGCAAAACAAAGAGTTAAAATTCGCGTAGCTAAAGGCGGGCATGATATAAAAGAAGAACTTATAGAAAAAAGATACTATGAGTCTTTACAAAATTTTAACACCGTTGCTAAATTCTGTAATCACATTACTATTTTTGACAATACCCAAAATTACAAAAAACTCTTAGAATTTAAAAACAATAAGCTAGAAGTATTTGAAACTACCAAATGGCTAGAACCATTAATGATAAATTTTAAAAATCCAAGTTTATAAATTTTTATTTTAACTTGTCGATATGCAAATCATGCTACTCACTCCTTAAGGCAAAAAAGAAGTGAGTTAGCAATAGATTGAAGGCTTCAAGGTCATCAAGTATTACAAGGCTACCTTGATAACCTTGTAAAGCTTGATCCCAAGGTTTTAAAACCTTGGGTTAGAATTATTGTTTTAATTGAAGCAAAGTATTTAAAAGCTGATCACTTGTAGTAATCGTTTTTGAGTTTGCTTGATAACCCCTTTGGATTACGATAAGCTCGGTTAATGCACGGCTTAAATCCACATTTGACATTTCTATAGCTGAGCCTTTTAAGCCCCCTCTACCACCTTCACCAGCATGACCTATAGTAGGTGTTCCTGAGTTTGCTGTCGCTTTGAAAAGGTTATTACCCATTTCTTCAAGACCCATGTTATTTGGGAAAGTAGCTAGAGCAACCTTAGCTAGAGCTAGAGTTTTACCATTTGTAAATTCTCCATAGATATAACCATTCTCATCAGTTCTTAATGCATCTGGTTTTAAGTTACCCCCTGTGTAACCATCTGTTTCTTGTTTAGTAGTAGCTGAATCTTTATCATAGCTTGTTAAACCATCAAAACCACCTGTTGTACCAAAGTCAAGTTTTATAACTTGATCAGGTTTTGAGCCGTTATTTCCAGTGAAATTTAGCACATTTGGCGTATAGCTTTGTAAAGAGCCATCATTACCAAATCTTAAATTTCCTACTACTATATTTCCTGGAGCTCCATCACCACTAAAATTAATCTCTGCAGGCTCAGGTACTGAGATGATGATAGACCACTCAGCTCCACCATCTGCTGTTTTACTTTGCTTAGTAAATTGCACAGTTAGCTCATGTCTAGTTCCTAATGAGTCAAAAATTTCTATACTAGCAGTATGAGCTGATAAATACATGTCTTGAGAATATTTTTCATTATTGCCTGCATTGAAATTTCCATCTAAGGCACTAAACATTGCCGTGAATTTGTCATTTGTGGCGATTTTATTTACCTCATCTGAAAAGCCTGTAACTTTAAAAGTCATATCCTTAGCATTATCTACTTTAGGATTGGTAATTTTAAATCTACCATCGCTTTCTACTACCACTTCCACACCAGCATTTGCATCTTGTGCATTCCCAGGAGGATTGGCCCAGTTTTCTAAAGAACCATCTCCATCATAGTCCACACCCCATCTTGCATCTCTTTGCATGAGTTCTCTTAAATCTTCTGTAGTGTGAAAAACTCTTTGTCCATTTACACTAGGCATATGCGCATCTGCTTGATTACCAGCATTTGGATTAGGATTTGGTCCTATATCTACATTATTTGGACTATAAATATACTCATGGGCTGTAACTACCTGGACAGTAGTTTTTGCTTGATCATTGCCTACACCAGTAGTTCCCAACCAAGCACTACGGGCAACACCATTAAGTTGCAAATGATCACCAGTTACATTGCCTCCATCGGCAGGAAGTTGCGGAACTCTAACTTGTCCACCTGCCGTAGTTGCAGCATTTACAGTGATATCTAAATTTTTAGATTTTGCCGTAGTTCCTGTGCTATTATCATTAGTAAAAGTAATTTTTCCATCAACAACTGAAGCTACAACACCAGTTTCAGCTGTCTTAGCATTGATAGCATTGATAAAAGTTTCTTGTCCCACACCTTCTGCTTTTATATTTACACCATTAATAGTAATATCTAATACAGCATTTTGAACTGTTCCATCTGGTTGTTTAAAACCCCAAAATGTATAGTTGGAACCTGCTTGCCATTTTGCTGGATCTTGTGGTAAATCAGCATTCATTTTAACATTTGAAGTATGTTTAGCATCAGCATAACTTATCCATATACCTTGACCACTTCTTAAATTTAAACCCTCACCTTGAGCGTTAAATACCACGCCCATATCCACACCTTTTTCAGTTACTTGGGCTCCACTTTTTGAAGTAGTGTAAAATTCAGTATGGCCAGTATCATTTTCATCTATTACTGTTCCTGTGTCATTTCTCATACCATGAGTAGAATCTAATGCATAAATAGGTCTTTTAGCAGAAGCATTAGCACCTAGAGTATTACCACTATCTAAATTTGCTGTAAGACTTACTGAAGTACTTGGTCTAGCAGGCATACTCATACCAGGTGGGATCACTATATCGCCTACTGAGGTTGAAGAGTCAATTTGCCCTGTTTCTTGATTATAGTTCCAACCTTGAACGGTATAGCCGTTATTATCTACGAAATTTCCTACTGCGTCTGTTTTAAAGTCCCCTGCACGGGTATAATACTGAGTAGTACCACCATCATTTGAAACGATGAAAAATCCATCCCCGTTAATAGCCATATCGGTGTTTTTATCTGTGGTTTGGATATTACCTTGAGAGTGAATTCTAGTAGTAGAATTTACACCAGAACCAAGTCCTACTTGCATAGGGTTTTTACCACCTAGGTTACCATCTGGAGCTGTAGCTATCTTAGAAGTTTGACTCATAAGCGTTGAGAAATCCGCACGAGAATATTTAAAACCAAATGTATTAACATTTGCTATGTTGTTACCTTCTACATCCATTGCGTATTGGTGTGCTTGGAGTCCAGAAACCCCAGCCCAAAGAGATCTCATCATAATTAAATCCTTTAAAAAATATTGCTTTGTGAATATCTCACAATCTTCTATTGCTTAGCCAAGATAAAGCAATAAGTGTTCCAAAAATGTAAATAAAATGTTATACAATTGAATACATATATTACAAAAGTAATTTAGTAAAATAATGGAAAATAAAGCTTTTGGTCAAAAATTAATGTCTACAATTTTCATAACAAATTGTTATAAAAATGCATACTATATCTTTAAAGTGTAAAGTTTTTTTAAAATTACTCGATATAGTTAGTGAATCTTTTCAAAAATATTGCTTAATTAAGCGTGAGAAATCACGCTTAACTTTTATTAAAAATTTTTTAATGCAAGAATATCAAGATCTTTATTTTTAAAATCTTTATCGTTAGTGAATAAAATCATATTTTCTTGTTTGCAAATTTCTACTAAAGCTTTATCACATAAATCAATAGTTTCATTATCTAAAATTTTCGCAACAAAATTTTTATCAAAATCTACCATCACAAGAGAAAATTTTGCTAACAATAACTTGACAATATTAGTAATATCTTTTTCTATTTCTGAACCCTCTTCGCTATTTCTAAAATTTTTATACTTCAGTTGCTCATCTAACTCTTTTGCCTTTTCAAATTCAATTTTCATACAACGACTATAAAATTCAGAAATATTTAAAAAACTAGTATAACACAGAGCTTTTGATTTTAAAAGCTCATTATATAAACTAGCGCATTCTTCTTGTAGTTTACTATCACTTGCATAAAAAAGATAAATCAAAATATTAGTATCGAAAAATATTTTTTTATTATCTAGTGTAGCAATGTCCTTTAAATGATAAACAACAGACATCAATCTTCTTCTAAAATTTCTTTTATAGATTGGCTAATTTTACCAGAGTTTTTGTAATAATTTTTAGCATTATCTGTTACTCTTTTTAACATTGCCTTATCTTCATCTTTCATATTTTCAACACTAAGTTTTTCTTTTATATATTCCTCGCGAAAATCATTGTATAAATTTCCTATAGCGGAATTTAAAAAGGCTGTTGTCAAAATATTAATATCCTTAAATGACAACACTACTTTATCTTCAGTTTCTAATACTTTTTTTATCTCTGCAAAAACTTTTTCCCCATCTTCAGATAAGATACATTGGCTGTTTGTAAGCTGATTTATATTTATTGTTTTTGTTTGCATATTTTTTCCTTAAAATAAATCATCATCTTCTATTTTTAACTGATATGAGTTAGTATCATTTGTTTTAAATATCATATTAACCATACTACCATAAAATTCATAATCTAAAATATTATATTTTTCTTTATTGCCACCCATTTCATATAAACAATCCCCACTTAAAATTTGCAGCTTTCCTTTATTTAACTTTATAAATTCCATTATAAGTTTAAAACCAAGACCTCCTGTTTGTTTTTTAGTTGTATTTCCCTCTTTTATAGCCCATTTAATAGCATTTTCAGAAGAAAATTTTTGTCCAAAATAATTATTTAATTTTTTAGCAAATCCTATTCCGGAATCAACAATAGAAAAATGCAACTCATGTTCTTTCTCATCTAAAAAACTACAAATATAAATTTTATCACTTTCGCTATGTATATTTGCGTTATCAAAGATTTCAAAAATTGATTTTGCAATTTCTTTTTTTACCAATTTACTTATTTTTGGAAATTCTTTATGATCTAATATTACTGAATTAACATACTCCTTAAATACTTCACTTTTAGATTCTTCTTTTGTTTTTATATGGAAGTATTGTTTAAGTTTAGAATGTTTTGTGAAATTTCTTTCATAATTGAAATTTTCTAAAAATCCAATATTATGTAATTTTGAATTACTTGATTTAATAATAATATTATAAGTTTTTAAATATTTTTCTATATAAACACCCAACAAAGCGCATAAACTTACATCAAAAGAATCTTCAATTTGGATAATAATATTATCTGAAAAATTATATTCGGAAAATATTTTTCCAAACTTTAGAATTTTATTATAACCTTTCAAATCACTTTGGATATCTTTTAAAAGATGATGAATAAATATCTGTTTATTGATATTCATACTGTTTATTTTGAATTTCTTTCTTTTAATTTAGCAATCACATCATTTAAACTCAAATCCGCATCAGCTAATAACACTTCTAAATGATAAAGTAAATCAGCAGCTTCATTTATAAGCTCATCTTTGTCTTTAGCAGTAGCAGCCAAAGCGGTTTCAACGCCTTCTTCGCCTACTTTTTGCGCTATGCGTTTAGTACCTTTTGAAAAAAGCTCAGCCGTGTAAGAAGAACTTGCGCAAGTGTTTTTGCGTGAATTGATGAGCCTTTCAAGACGCGATAAAAATACAAAATCAGCTTTTTTAGAAAGCGTTTCAAAACAAGAAGTATCGCCTGTATGACAAGTAGCGCCTTGAGCTTTTACAAGGATTAAAATACAATCTCTATCGCAATCAAGCCCCATATCTATAATATGTAAGAAATTCCCACTTTGCTCGCCTTTCATCCACAAACGCTCTTTAGTACGTGAGTAAAACACAACCTTTTGATGCTTAAAACTCTCTCTTAGAGCTTCTTCATTCATAAAACCTTGCATTAAAACTTCACAAGAATGATAATCTTGTATGATCACAGGAACAAGGTTATTAACCTTTTGCCAGTTAATGCTTTTTATAAATTCTTCTTCATTTATACCCATAATTTTTCCTTTTAAATACGAATTTGTATGCCTTGATCTTTTAAAAATAGTTTTAATTCTTTAATATCTATAAGTTTTTTATGAAACACTGAAGCTGCTAAAGCTCCATCAACACCAAGCTTAAAAGCGTCTAAAAAATGCTCTTTAGCTCCTGCACCACCGCTTGCTACTAAAGGCACAGGGCAAATTTGTCTAACTTTAGCAAGTTGATCAAGATCATAACCCTTTCTCATGCCATCTTGATTCATCATATTTAGCACAATTTCACCCGCTCCTAGCTCGCATACTTGCTTTACCCATTCTAGTGTTTTTTTACCACTATGATGAGATTTGCTCTCATCTCCGGTGTATTTATATACTAAAAGCTCGTTGTTTTCATCTTTAAAAGTATCTATACCTACAACTACACATTGCACTCCAAAGCTTTTTGCAAGGCGTGAGATCAAATCAGGGTCATTTAAAGCAGGGGAATTAATAGAAATTTTATCAGCACCATTTGCTAAAAGTTCTTTTGCATCATCTTCACTTTTTATACCCCCTGCAACACAAAATGGTATAGAGATATTTTGTGCTACCTTGCTTACCCAAGTTCTATCAATACGCTCATTTTTAGCTGAAGCTGTAATATCATAAAACACAAGTTCATCAATGCCATTTTGTGAGTAAAATTTAGCAAGCTCGATGATATCGCCCATATCTTCATGGTTTTTAAACTGCACCCCTTTAACTACTCTACCATCTTTTACATCTAAACATGCGATTATGCGTTTTGCAAGCATTCTTTAGCCTCCTTTATGCTAAATTCTTTATCAAGTAAGGCTTTACCTACGATGATACCACTTACTATGCCATTTAGCTTTTTAAAATCTTCCAAGCTTGCCACACCTCCGCTTGCTTGGGTTTGTAAATGTGGGAATTTCTTATGCAAAGTTTTATATAAAGTGATATTTGCTCCACTCATCGTGCCATCTTTAGAAATATCTGTGCATAAAATGTGCTTTACATTTTTGTAAAAATTTAAAAGATCAAATAATTTTTCATCACTTGTTTTACTCCATGCATCAACAGCCACAAAAAACTCATCTTTAACGCAAATACTATCAAGTGCTAAGACTATACTTTCTACACCAAATTCACTCAAAAGCTCTTGTGTAAAGGCTTTGTTTTTAACCGCTAAAGAGCCTATAACTACGCGTTTAACACCACTATCAAACAAAGCTTTAACCTCATCTTTAGTGCGAATTCCTCCACCTACTTGAAGATTTACTCTAATTTTTGAAGCTAGGTTTTCTATGAGTTTTAGTTGTCTTTTACTAGGATCTTTTGCACCGCTTAAATCCACCAAATGAAGCCAAGCAATCCCTTGAGCCTCATACTCTTGAAATTTAGCTAAAGGATCAAAGCTGTATTCTTGCTTTTTAGCATAATCTCCTTTATAAAGCCTTACTACTTTGCCATCTATTAAGTCTAATGCTGGAATGATTTGAGTTTGCATTTTTACCTACATATTTATGAAATTTTTTAATAATACTTCACCTGCTTCGCCACTTCTTTCAGGGTGAAACTGCACACCATAAAAATTGTCTTTGTTTAAACTTGCACTAAATTTGGTAGAGTACTCACACTCTGCGATGGTGTATTCATTTAAGCTCACACAATAACTATGTACAAAATAAAAATAAGCTCCGTCTAAATCTTTAAAAAGCTCATGTGAGCTAAAGACTTGATTCCACCCCATATGCGGGAAAGTAAAATTTGCTTTTTCTTGGAATTTTTGTGTCTCAAAAGGCATAATACCAAGTGTTTTTTGGTGTAATTCTTCTGAAAATTTACCTAGAATTTGCATACCAAGACAAATACCTAAAAGTGGTTTTGTGGTAGTTTGGATAAAAATTTCTAAATTAAGTGCTTGTAGATTAGCCATTGCTTTAGCTGCTGTGCCAACCCCAGGAAGTAAAAGCTTATCTGCTTGTGAGAGTTCTTTTAAATCATGCGTGATAATACTTTTTTGTCCTAAACGCTCGAGCGCAAAAGCAAGTGAAGCCAAATTCGCACAACCTGTATCTATAATAGCTAGTTTCATGATAAACACTTTCTTGAAAAATTAAATTCCCATTTCATATTTTACACTCTCTTTCTCATATTGCTTAGCAATACTCTCATAATCTGCAAAATATACAATATCTTTTATTTTTTCATAAATAGAATTTGAAATTATATTTTGAAATTCTCTATATCTATTTTTATGCGCAACAATAAAAAATTTTGCTCTAAAATCTTGAAGCTCATAAAAACGGTTAATAGAATTTTTTATATTAGTAGAATGCTCTACCTCATAAAAAGCATGAGGCATTTTTCGTTCATTAAACCAAATACAATCGCTAAATTTAGCTTTTTGTGTCAATTCATCATATGTAAAACTATAAAGAGAATCTAAAGTAGCCAAGTCGCCTAACCTAGTATCCATAAAATATTTATTCTTATCTTGACTAGGAACAAAAGTTTGAAAGCCTCTTAAATTTCCAATTGAGACAATAAGCCCTTGATAATAAGAATGACTAAACTGACATTCGTTATTTATCAAATTTAATTTTTTTTCAATCTCATGCTTTTTCTCTGTTAAACCCCAAAGTCCTGCTGTGATTTTATAAAATTCTTTATTTGTTTGTAATATTCTTCTAATGCTTGCAAAAGGTGTTTTTGTTTCCCATTTACTAACATCTGTCAGCATATAAAGCTGACTTAAAGTTGCAAAGTTATTATTATTTTTAAAAGCTTCTATAACATTATCTTTTTGTTTCATTGTTAAGTCTCATATAACATAATAAGCGATCATATTTCACAAACACTTGCATTATAAAAAAATTTTTCATATCACTCCTTTAGAGCTTGCTAGGTTTTCATTTTCTATTTTTATAGCCATTTTTAAAGCTCTTGCAAAGGCTTTAAAAAGTCCTTCGGCTTTGTGATGATCGTTTTTGCCTTTAACTTTTAAATGCAAACTCGCACCCATAGCATAACTTAGTGAGTAGAAAAAATGCTCTATCATTTCTGTACTTAATTCTCCAAGTTTTTCTTTTTTAAACTTAGCCTTATAAACTAAATGCGGTCTATTGCAAAAGTCAATCGCACAACTTGCCAAGCACTCATCCATAGGCAAAACAAAACCATATCTTGCAATGCCTATTTTTTGATCAAGTGCATTTTTAATAGCCTCGCCCAAAGCAAGTGCGACATCTTCTACGCTGTGATGTTCATCAACTTCTAAATCCCCTTTGCATTTTACTTCTAAAGATATATTTGCATGCGTAGCAATTTGCTCTAACATATGATCAAAAAATGCGATATTTGTTTTTATATTAGCTTTTGCTTTTTCATTAAAAGCTATTTTAACTTGAATTTGGGTTTCTTTGGTATTACGCTCTATACAGGCACTGCGGTAATTTTGCAAGATAAAATCAGCGATTTGTTCCCAGTTAAAATCGTTTTTATCATATTTTAAACCTTGAATTTCAAGATTTTGCGCCAAAAGCATATCGCTATCTCTATCGCCTATAACAAAGCTTTTATTTTTATTATAAAGTTTGTTTTTAATGTAGTTTTCAAGCATGGCAGTTTTTGGCTTCCTACAGGCACAATTTTCATGCTCAAAATGCGGGCATATAAAGATATCTTCAAATTCTATACCACAACTTTGAAAAACATTTAGCATTTTTTCATGAGCCTTGTCAAAATTTTCCTTAGGAAAAGAATTTGTGCCTAGGCCATCTTGATTACTCACCATAACAAATTTAAAACCAAAATTTTTTAACTTTAAAAGTGCATTGATGGCACCTTTTTCAAACTCAAGCTTTTCTAAAGAATCGATTTGAAAATCATCTTTTGGCTCATCAATGAGCGTGCCATCTCTATCAATAAATAAAATTTTTGCACTCATTTTAGACTTTCTAATCTTAAACTCACGGCATTTTTATGCCCATCAAGCCCTTCAGCTGCTGCTAAAACTTCCACCACAGGCCCAAGCTTTTTGAAGCCTTCTTTACTAAGTTCTTGCACGGTCATTCTTTTCATAAAATCAGCAAGTCCTAGCGAAGAATAAGACTTAGTAAAACCATAAGTTGGTAATACATGATTTGTCCCACTTGCATAATCTCCCATGGATTCTGGAGAATACTCACCTAAAAATACTGAACCTGCATGCATAATATCATCAAGCAAGCTAGATGGATTTTGTGTATGAATGATCAAATGCTCAGGTGCATAGTCATTTGAAATGCTTATGGCATGTTTTATATCTTTTGCGAGAATGATTTTAGAGTGTGCTAAAGATTTTGAAGCAATTTCTTTACGCGAGAGTTTTTCAAGCTGTAAAGCAACTTCACTATCTACTTCTTTGGCTAATTTTTCACTTGTACAAACTAAAATCGCTTGAGAATCTGCTCCATGCTCAGCTTGTGAGAGTAAATCTGAAGCTATAAATTTAGCATTAGCAAACTCATCTGCTAAAACTAACACTTCAGAAGGGCCTGCTTGCATATCAATAGCTACTCCATGATTATTAACTTGCTTTTTGGCTTCAGTTACAAAGGCATTTCCTGGACCAAAAATTTTATCTACTTTTTGCACACTTTGCGTTCCATAAGCAAGCGCTGCTATAGCTCCTGCTCCACCTATTTGATACACTGCATCAACTTCACAAAGTTTTGCCACAAAAGCAATGGCAGGATGTAATGGCGCTGGGGAAGCTAAGGCTATGAATTTACATTTTGCAATTTTAGCAGGGATAGCTAGCATGAGTGCAGTTGAAAAAAGTGGCGCTAAGCCTCCTGGTATATAAAGTCCTACTTTTTCAATGGCTCTTGTTAGCACCTTGCAAGTTACTCCTTCAAAGGTTTGAACTTCTATAGTTTGGCTTTCTTGAGCTTTGTGGAATTTATAGATATTTTCATAAGCTATTTTAATAGCTTGTTTTAACTCATCATCAATTTGCTCTGCTAAATTACTAAGCTCTTCATCGCTTAGTTTGATGGAATTTAACTCTACTTTATCAAATTTTACAGCCATTTGTTTTAAAGATTCATCGCCATTTGTTTTAACATCTTCAATGATTTGTTCTACTATGGTTTTAACCTGTGCATTAGCACTCATAGCAGGACGCTTGAGTGCTAATTCTTGTTCGTTTTGGTTTAATTTTTCAAAATCAAGTATTTGCATTTTTATCCTTTAAGAGAGCATTTTTTCAATAGGTAAAACTAAAATCGCACTTGCACCTTCTTTTTTCAAAGCTTCCATAGTTTCCCAAAATAAATTTTCTTGACTTACCATATGTAATGCCACTCTAGCTTTATCATTTTCTAAAGGTAAAATCGTAGGTTTTTCAACACCTGGTAACAAGGCTGTAATTTTTTCTAACTTTTCAATAGGAGCATGCAACATGATGTATTTTGACTCTCTTGCTTGCATAACTCCATGAATTCTAATGAGTAATTTATCGATTAATTCTTGTTTGTGTGAAGCCAAGCTTTCTTTTCTTTGGATAATACAAGCTTTTGATTTATAAATTACCATAACTTCTTTAAGTCCATTTGCTTTTAAAGTAGCACCACTTGAAACTAAATCACAAATTCCATCAGCTAAATTTGCACTTGGTGCTACCTCAACTGAGCCTGTTAGCATACAAGTTTTATAAGGAATGTTATTTTCTTCCATAAAACGCTTTAAAAGCTGTGGATAAGAAGTTGCTATGCGTAAATTTTTAAAACTTTCTATACCTTTATACTCGCTATTTTCTGGCAATGCTAAAGACAAACGACATCCACCAAAATCAAGCTTTTTAAGCATTATAAAATCTGCATTTTCGTTTTTTGATTTTCTTTCTAACTCATTTTCTTCTAAAACATTTTCTCCAACTATACCAAGATCTACCACTCCATCAAAAATTAATCCTGGTATATCATCATCTCTTACTCTAAGTAGATCAATAGGTAAATTTGTAGAAAAAGCAATCAAGCTTTGATCGTGTATGCGAAGTTTTACACCTATAGACTCAAGCAAGGCGATAGAATCTTTGCTTAAACGACCTGATTTTTGTATAGCTATGCGTAATCTTGAATTTTCTTGCATTTTTTTCCTTTTTTGTAGTTAAAAAGATTAATAGTAGCAAAAAATGGATAAAAATACAAAAAATAGTAAGTAAATAAATAAAAATAAGAAGTTTTTAGCCTTTAAAAAGGCTAAAAATTAAGCTACGAATTCGATATAAGCCATTTCTGCGGCATCGCCACGGCGAATTCTTGTTTTAATAATTCTTGTATAACCACCGTTTCTATCTGCAAATTTAGGTGCGATTTCTGTTACAAGTTTATTTGTAGCCTCTTTATCTTGTAAGCTAGCAAAAACTGCTCTGTGAGCATTGAAATCACCTTTTCTTGCACGAGTGATCAATCTTTCAACATAACCTCTTAATTCTTTTGCTTTAGGTAATGTTGTTTCTATTTTACCTGCTTTAATAATAGCAATGGTAAGGTTTTTTAATAAGGCTGCACGATGAGTAGAAGTGCGACCTAACTTTCTATATCCATGTCTATGTCTCATTGATTATCCTTCATTTTGTGCTTTTAATTCTGTAATTTTTTTCTTTAGCGTTTCTTTTGCACTATCACTGAGTTTTGAATTTCCTATAGGGAAACCTATAGATTCCATTACGCTTTTAATCTCATCTAAAGATTTTTTACCTAGATTTTTTAAATCTGCAAGTTCGCTAACACTCATTAAAGCAAGCTCACCGATATAAACCACATTTGCTTTTTCTAAGCAGTTAAAGCTTCTTGCACTTAAATTTAACTCAGTTATATTTTGAAGTAATTTTACGTGTTCTACTTCATTATTTGGTGTTTGACTTCTTACAACGCTTTGTGCATTAGTGATTTTATCAAACACTGATAATTGTTTATACATTGCTTCTAAAGCATTTTTAAAAGCATCACTTGGTGAAATTTGACCATCAGTTGTGATTGTAAAAACAACTTTTTCATAATCTGGATTATCTTCAAAAAGCACTTTTTCTATATCGTAAACCGCATGTTTTACCGGAGTAAAGAATGCATCAAGTGCTATAAATTCAGGATCTAAGAAATTTTGAATTTCTTCAGAAGGCACATAACCTATACCTTTTTCAATGATTAAAGTAAATTCTAAATCCGCATCTTCATTAATCGTTGCAAGATAGCTATCTGCATTCACAACTTCAACAACTTCATTGTCTAAGTCTTTTCCGCAAATTTCTTTTGGTCCTTTAAAACTAAAGGTTACGATTTCTTTTTCAGAATCTGTTTTTAGTTTAAATCTTAATTTTTTTAGATTGATAATAAACAATGCTACATCTTCAAGCATACCACGCATACTATCAAATTCATGTGCTACGCCTTTGATTTTAACTCCTGTTGGAGCAAAACCTACTGTGCTTGAATAAAGCAAACGACGCAAAGGATGCGCCAAAGTAATAGCATAGCCGATTTCAAAAGGCCATGCGCTTACTTTTGCTACTGTATCACTGATATTTTCAATACTAAACTCTGTTGGTGTATAAGCAGAAGTTGTAATATGTCTCATATCAAAAACCTTTATTATTTAGAGTACAACTCAACGATATATCTTTCCTCAACTGGAATGATAACTTCTTCTCTTTCAGGTTTTCTTGTAAAAATTCCAAATCTTTTATCTTTTTCTACATCAACCCAAGCAACTATACCAGTTTGAGCAGTAAGTTCGATCGCTCTTGAAATTTGAGGATTGTTTTTGCTTTTTTCAATCACTTCAATTTTTTGACCTGCTTCTACTCTATAACTAGGAATATCCACTCTTTTACCATTTACTAAAATATGTCCATGGGTTACAAGTTGTCTAGCAAAACGGCGTGTTGTAGCAAAACCCATTCTATAAACAACATTATCAAGTCTTTGTTCTAAAAGCTGAATTAAAAGTGCACCGGTGTTGCCATCTTTTCTAGCAGCTTCACTAAATAATCTTCTAAATTGTTTTTCGCTAACTCCATACATAAACTTAGCTTTTTGTTTTTCTCTTAATTGAAGTCCGTATTCGCTGATTTTAGCTTTTCTTTGTCCATGCTGACCTGGTGCGTAAGGGCGTTTATCTAAAGCACTTTTACCTGCTAATCTTCTTTCGCCTTTCATTGCCAAGCTTACGCCAAGTCGTCTTTCTAATTTCTCTACTGGTCCTCTATATCTTGCCATTATAATTCTCCTAAATCTTATATCTTATTCTTAGACACGACGACGTTTTGGTGGTCTACAACCATTATGAGCTAATGGGGTAATATCTTTCAAGAAAGTTACTTTAATACCTTCCATAGCACCTACACTCTTAACCGCTGTCTCACGACCACTTCCTGGTCCTTGTACTTTAATACCTACTTCTTTAATACCATGTTCTTTTGCTTTATTTAAAGCATCTTCTACTGCTTGTTGCGCTGCATAAGGAGTTGATTTTTTAGAACCTTTAAATCCTAAACCACCTGCACTACTCCAAGCGATAGCATTTCCCATTTCATCAGTTACAGTAACCATAGTATTATTAAATGTTGCACTGATATAAACTATACCTTTAGCTATATTTTTTTTAACTACTTTTTTCTTAACTACTTTTCTTTTTGCCATTTTCTATCCTTATGATTTTGCACCAACGGTTTTTCTCTTACCTTTTCTAGTTCTGGCATTTGTTTTTGTTTTTTGACCACGAACTGGTAAGCCTTTTCTATGTCTTAAGCCTCTAAAGCTTCCTAGATCCATCAATGCTTTGATATCCATAGCAACTTGTTTTCTAAGATCACCCTCAACCATGTAGTTTTCTTGAATTTCTTTACGGATAGCTGCTGCTTCATCTTCACTTAACTCATGAACTCTTTTATCATAAGAAATTCCTGTTTTATCTAAGATTTTTCTTGAAGTATGCAAACCTATACCATAAATATAAGTCAAGCCATATTCAATTCTTTTTTTCTTTGGTAAATCCACACCTGCAATACGAGCCATAAATTATCCTTGTCTTTGTTTGTGTTTTGGATTTTCGCAAATAATGCGAACTACGCCTTTACGACGAACTACTTTGCATTTGTCACACATCTTTTTAACAGATGGTCTAACTTTCATGCTTTACTCCTGTTATTGTAAATTCCACTTTTTTACAACTGCACCAGGTTTTTAGAGCAACCAACTATTTTCAAAATAAGTGGTGATTTTGAAAATACTTCTTCATACAGTTTTATTGCAATTTCTGCAAAAGTGCTAATTATACTTTACTTTTGCTTTTAAACAACTTAGACTTATTTGTATCTAAATGTAATACGACCCTTATCAAGACTATAAGGCGTTAGCTCTACTTTAACTCTATCGCCAGGCATAATTCGAATATAATGCATACGCATTTTACCTGCAATATGACAAAGTATTACATGTTTATTATCTAATTCAACTTTAAAAGTTGCATTAGGTAAAGCTTCGATTACATTACCATCGATTTCGATAATATCATCTTTTGCCAATGCTTTCTCCTTTCTATAAAATACAAAACTATTATTTTAACACAATTTTTCTTTTTAATTTTTTAATATTTTTTAACAAACTATGATATTTTTTTACTATAATTATAAAATTACTACAAAAAAGAAAGTATTTAGATGCCAAAAAGTTTAAAAAGAAGTGATTATAAAACACTTTCCTTATCTTCTTTAGGTGGGGCCTTAGAATTTTATGACTTTGTAATTTTTGTCTTTTTTGCTAATTATATTTCAAGAAATTTTTTTCCAAGTGATTTAAGTGATTTTTGGAAACTTTTAAATACTTATGGAGCTTTTGCGGCAGGATATTTAGCTAGACCACTTGGTGGTATAGTTATGGCGCATTTTGGTGATAAATTTGGTCGCAAAAAAATGTTTATGCTTAGTATTTTGCTGATGGTTGTGCCAACTTTTTCTTTAGCTTTTATACCTACTTTTGAAAGCATAGGTTATTTAGCTCCTATTTTTTTACTACTTGTTAGAATAGCTCAAGGTATAGCCATAGGCGGAGAATTACCTGGTGCTTGGGTATTTGTAAAAGAACATGCACCTGATGGAAAAGATAGTTTTTATATCAGTGCCATTAATGCTTCCATGGCTTTTGGTATCCTTTTAGGATGTGTTGTTGCGCTAGTAATTAATCATTGTTTTGATCAAGAATCAATTTATGATTATGCTTGGCGTATTCCATTTGCTATAGGTGGGATTTTTGGTATTATTTCTATCTATCTTAGAAAATTTCTAGAAGAAACACCTGTTTTTCAAAAAATGCACCAAGAAAATAACTTAGAAAAATTTCCTTTAAAAACACTTTTTAAAGAAAAAAATATTTTTTTAGATATCATCGCTTCTATGCTTTTAACATGGATGCTTACAGCTTGTGTGATTATACTTATTTTACTTATGCCAAATTTTATACCTGAAGTTTTAGTTCTTGATAAAACAGACGCTATTTTAATACAAATGATTGCAATAGTGATTTTATCTTGCGGAACCTTGCTTGCTGGAATTTGGGTAGATAAATTTGGTTTTTTAATGACTAGTTTGGTATTTGCAATAGGTTTTAGCCTTTCTTGCTTTTTTTATTTTTATTTTTTCTATGCACAAATTTTACATTTGAGTATATATTTTTATTTCATAGCATGTTTTTTTGGTGGTATTAATGCTTTAGCACCTATTTTAATGTGTAAAATTTTTAAACCAAGTATTCGTTTTAGCGGGATTTCTTTTTCTTATAATATAGCCTATGCTATAGCAGGTGGTTTTACACCTCAACTTGTATTTGCATTGCACTCTTTGGCTGTAAAACCTGAAAATCCTTTTGTATATGGAATTTTTATTTATATTCTATTTCTTTCATTAATAACATTGCTAGCTGCTGTATTTACTTATAAGAGATTAAGATTTTAATGTTATAATTAAGAAAAATTATTAATTAAAAATTTATAAAAATAAAGGAAAACGATTATGAAAATTTTTATTGTTTTAATATTTTCTTTACTACCGCTTTTAGCGCTTGAAATGATCACACCTATACCAGAAAGCATACCTTATGATAAAGAAAAAGCTATTTTAGGGAAAAAACTCTATATGGATACAAGTTTATCAAAAGATAAAAAAGTATCTTGCAATAGCTGTCATGATATTACAAATTTTGGAGTTGATAATAAAACCTTTTCAACAGGTATTAATGGTATAGTAGATGAACCATTCCATACCCCTACAAATTTTAATGCTGTTTTTAATCTAGCACAATTTTGGAGAGGCAATGCAAAAGATTTGCAAGATCAAGCCAAACATCCTTTGTTAAACCCTAAAGAAATGGGATTAAAAGACGCAAATGAAGTGATACAAATAGTAAAAGCTAACGCAGTTTATGAAAAAGAATTTAAAAAACTTTATGGAGAAATAACCTTTGATAATATAGCACATGCTTTAGCTGAGTTTCAAAAAACCTTACTCACTCCAAATTCGCCTTTCGATCGCTATTTAAAGGGTGATAAAAATGCAATAAGCGAACAAGCAAAAAGAGGTTATAATGCTTTTTTATCAAATGGTTGTATAGCGTGTCATCAAGGACAAAATATAGGTGGTAATATGTATCAAAAAATGGGGGTATTTGTGCCTTATGATAATGGAACAAACTGGAAAGGACGCTATGAGATTACTCAAGATCCTCATGATCAATTTGTAGTAAAAGTACCAAGCCTTAGAAATATAGCTAAAACTGCTCCTTATTTTCACGATGGCTCTATGCCAACCCTTGATGCTTGTGTGCAATTTATGGCTTATTATCAACTTGGTAAATTTTTAGAGCAAGATGTAGTCGATGACATAGTTGCTTTTTTAAATTCTTTAACAGGAGAATACCATGACCCACTCAAATAAAAAATCTTTTTCTTTTTTAAAACAATTTATCACTTTATCTTTAGTAGTTTTGGTATTGCTTTTAACTTTGACTTTGTTTATTTTTAATACCTACAACACTACAAAAAGAAATTCACTCATCATGGGTTCTTTTCAAAAATTAGAAATTTTAGATACCAAAATAGATGAGATTTTTAAAAACAAACTCAATTTGCAAAATTACGATACTAGTGTTGCTTTGGTACAAGATTTTGAAAACACTTTAGCAATTTTAAAAGCTAATAAAATAGACACTAAAAAAATACAAGCCATTTTTGAGAAAAAAAATGCTCAATTACAGCATTTTAAATCAGCTAATTCTATTGCTATAAATTCAAAACTTTATCTTTATGAAATTCAACAAGAAATCATCAAACAAACAAACCAAATAGCACTCACTATCCAAGAAGCTAAACAAATAGATTATATAGGAGATATATTAAGTATTATAGGAACTATGGATATATTAGAACCTTTAGCACAAAATAGACTACAAAATCTTGTCGCAAATTTGAATGCAAAAGACTCTCAATTGCCACAAGAATTATTTGAACTTTTTAGCACACATTGTAAAATGATACTCAGTCAGATTAAAATTTTAAAAGATAATTCTCAAAGTTTTCTTGATCAAGAATTACAAAAAGAAATCATTACTCATAAAAATTTAATTGCACAAGAAATCAACCTTAATAACAAATATAATCTTTACACCGCTATAGGAATTTTCTTATTTACCTTAGCTGTGTTGATTTTTTTCATACTTTTAACACTAAAGAAAGTAATCATACCTATATCTTTACTTGAAAAACTAAGTGCAAACTTAGCTGGTGAGCATGCAAATTTAAGCGCAAGATTAGATATTGACAAAAAAAGTGAATTAGCTACAAGTGCTGGCTATATAAACTCTTTTATACAAATAGTGCAAAATTCAGTTTTAGAAGCTATACAAACTGCAAATTCAAGCCATAAAAGCTCACAAAAGCTCTCTCAAAATGCTGAAGTTTTACAGCAAAGCTCACTTTTACAGCATGAGCAAATTTCTAATGTCCATGAAATAAGTTCTATCTTAGAAAGCCATATAGACTTAACTCAAAATCTAGCCAAAAACACCATAAATGATATGCATGATATGCAAGAAGTGATGGGAGAGGTTGAAACAACACTTA
This sequence comes from Campylobacter sp. FU_520, assembly GCF_025772385.1. NCBI lineage: Bacteria > Pseudomonadati > Campylobacterota > Epsilonproteobacteria > Campylobacterales > Campylobacteraceae > Campylobacter > Campylobacter sp. FU_520. The sequence goes on from NZ_JAKMRZ010000002.1 coordinate 55,465, forward strand.
AAGAATTAGTAGAACTTATATTACTAAGTGGCGAAAAAGAACAAAGTGTTTTAAGTGCTATGGATATGCTAGTGCAAAGCGCTGATAGCATAGTAGAAGTTACTACAACCATAAAAGATATAGCCGATCAAACTAACTTACTAGCTTTAAATGCAGCCATTGAAGCTGCGCGTGCAGGTGAGCATGGACGTGGCTTTGCTGTGGTTGCTGATGAAGTTAGAAATCTAGCTGATAAAACCACAAAGTCTTTAGTCGCTATAGAAACCACCGTAAGAACTATAGTACAACAAATCAATGATAATAAAAGCTTAATGGATGGAATTCATCAATCCATGAATGACACTTCTAACAAAGCTAATATCTTACAAGGTGAAGTTGGAACTTCTATAGAAAAATTAAAAACAAGTATTCATTCTACGAAAATCATGGAAGAAAAAAGCGATGAATCAAAAGCTAAAATGAATGAGCTAGAACAAAATATAGAAAAAGTAACCGAACTTGCAAATTGTGTTAAAAATTACTCCCTTGATTTAACACAAATTTCACAAGATGTTTTAGAAAATGCTTCTAAACTTTCAGAAAAACTAAAAACATTCGAGTAAGAAAGATTAAACTTTCTTACTTAGATAAAATATCTGCCTTACCATTTATAATAGCAACACAATGCTCATAATGAGCAGCATTTAAACCATCTTTGCTCCCTGCTTCCCAATTGCCTTTTAAATGTACCGGCGTGCCATCTTTTTGACATACCATAGGTTCTATGCAAAATACCATGCCATTTTTGATTTTAGGTCCACTTTTTGCGCTAGCTCCTGGTTCTAAATAATTTGGAATTTCAGGCTCACCGTGTGGCTTTTTACCTATACCATGACCACAATAACCTTTCAAAGGCACAAAACCTCTTTTAGTAATAAACTCACCAAGCTCATAAGAAAGCTCTTTAAAACGCATACCCTCTTTGATAATATCTATAGCATAATACAAAGCATCTTTAGCACAAGCAATCAAAGCTTCATCAGTAGCTGAAATTTTACCTATAGGTATAGTCCTTGCTGCATCTCCATAATATCCATCTATACAAGTACCCACATCAAGCCCTAAAATATCGCCTTCTTTTAAAATACGCTCATCACCTACACCATGAATACAAGCTTGATTAAGCGAGATACAAATACTACCTGGAAAACCATACAAACCTTTAAAAGATGGTTTTGCACCATGATCAAGTATAAACTCTTCTGCTTTAATGTCAATTTCTTTTAAACTCATACCTGGAACTATGATACTTTCTAGATAATCAAGCGTTCTAGCTACAAGTTCATTTGCTTTGCGTAATTTTTCTATTTCTGCTGGTTTTTTGATTTCTATCATTTATGTTTTCCTTAAAATTTTTAAAAATTTAGCATTTATGCGCTTTTAAAAGCTTTAAGGAAAAACCTTAAGTTCTAAAACTTAAGGTTTTAACATACACTTGTAAGATTAGTAGCTAAGCCACCTAAAGAAGTTTCTTTGTATTTTGAGTTCATATCCTTGCCGGTTTCATACATAGTTTTTATGACCTCATCAAGACTTACTTTTGGAGTTGATTTTCTACTCATTGCCATTCTAGCAGCCGAAATAGCTTTGATTGCTCCAAAGGCATTTCTTTCTATACAAGGAATTTGCACCAAACCACTTACTGGATCACAAGTTAAACCTAAATGATGCTCCATTGCAATTTCAGCAGCGTTACAAGCTATCTTTGCATCAAAACCCATCACAGTAGCCATAGCTCCTGCTGCCATAGAACTCGCACTACCAATTTCAGCTTGACAACCAGCTTCAGCACCACTTATACTTGCATTTTTCTTATAAAAAGAGCCTATTAGCATAGCAGTTAGTAAAAAATTAATAGCCTTTTCATCATTAAAACCAACCGTATGGTTTTTAAGATAAAGCATTACAGCAGGCACAACAGCACATGCTCCATTAGTTGGTGCAGTTACTACTCTAGCTCCACTTGCATTTTCCTCTGCAATAGCAATAGCATATAAAGAAATAAAATCAATAATTCCTAAAGGATCACTTGTCATAGCCAAACGCTCATTAAGCCCTTTAGCACGGCGTTTTAAATGTAAATTTCCTGGAAGGAAATCTGAACTTGGATGAATACCATTATAATAAACCTCTTGCATTACTTCCCAAATTTCTAAACAATAAGCTCCAATTTCTTCTTTGGTGTGAAATTGAAGCTCATATTCATAAGAAAGTTTTGCTAGATCCCATGATTTTTCTTCACAAATTTTTAAAGCATCGCTTGCATTGTTAATATCAAGTTCTAATTTAGTATGTTTTTGCTCACAAGCTCCATCTTTGTGTTTTTGAAGCTCAGCTTCACTCATAACAAAACCACCGCCTACTGAATAATAAATTTCTTCAGCAATGATTTCTCCATTTTCATCATAAGCACTTACCTTTAATCCGTTTTCATGCAAAGGCAAAAAGTCTTTTTCAAAAATCAAATCTTTATCATAATCAAAACTTAACTCTTTTTGAGCATTTAAAACCAAAATTTTATCTTGTAAAATTTTATTAAACACGCGATCTTGCAAAGCAGCGTTAAGCTCTTTTGCCTTTAATCCACTCAAACCCCATATAATAGCCTTATCACTTAAATGGCCTTTACCAGTAAGCGATAAAGAGCCATAAAGTTTGATTTGAATTTTTGTAATTTGCGTGATTTTATCTTTGATTTTTTCACAAAACATATTACCCGCTAGCATTGGTCCTAAAGTATGAGAAGAAGAAGGACCAACACCAACTTTAAATATACTTAAATTACTACTCATTCACTAGCACCTTAAAAAGTATAAATTACAGTGATGATTGTCAAAATACCTGTGATAAACACAAATGCATCTAAAGCTTTGTTTTGGAATTTTTTCATTTTAGAAACAGTATAAATTGCAATCATAGGCATTAAGAATAAAATCGCTGCGATAATCGGTCCACCTAAGCTTTCAATAAAGCCTAAAATACTTGGATTTACATAAGCAGTAATCAACATAATAATATACATTACTAAAGTTGAATAAACTGCGATTTTTTTTAAATCAGGATTTTCATTGCCTGCTAATTTGCAGCATTTTCTAACTATACCATAAGCACCCTCTCTAGCACCAAAATAATGGCCAAAGAATGAACTAGAAATTGCTAAAAACGCAATTAATGGACCACCATAAGAAATAAATGGATTGTCAAGTTTGTTAGCAAAATAAGAAAGAACAGGTATGTTTTGCGCTCTAGCTTCAGCAAGTTCTGCAGGAGTTAAAGAAAGCACGCAAGATACCACAAAAAACATAACAAAGGCAAGTAGCATTACAGAAGTTCTAAACAACACTTGGTTTGCTTTTTGTACTGAATTTTCAGGATATTGTCTTTTTACACTTAAAGAAAAAGTAGAAATTGCTGGTGAGTGATTAAAAGAAAACACTAATACTGGTAAAGTTAGCCATACTATAGTAATAAATTCTTTTGTTCCAGGAATAGCACTAAAACTTTCAAATGACCATTGCGGGATAAGATATAAAGAAAATAAAAATAAAATAGCACATAAAGGATACACAAGCCATTCACATACTTTAGTGATTAATTCTTCACTAAAAAGCATAATAAGCATAAAAATACTTACCAAAACAAAAGCAAAAACTGCTCTATAAAAAGGAAGCAAATTAGCTATAGTTTTTCCTTGCTCATTAACACTTGTTTGATACATAGCACTAATTGCACTTGCAAAAGAACCATTTGGATCTAAAAGTGGCAAGAATTGATTATAAATAAAACTCTCAAAAGTATTAGTTATACCTACACAATATGCTAAACAAATTGGGAAAATTGCAAAGAAATAAAGCACAGAAATAAAAATACTTACTTTTCTACCAAAATACTCTTCAGCCGCATGAGTAATGTCTTTATCATTACCATTTGCTTGGCACACAAAACGACTTAAAGCTCTATGGCTTAAATATACCATTGGAAAAATAATCAAAGCCATTACAACAACCGGCCAAAAGCCACCAACACCTGCCTTAATAGGTAAAAATAAAATCCCCGCACCAACTGCAGTCCCAAAAAGAGAAAGCATCCAACGCGTATCAAAAGAATTCCACTTAAGATTGTCCACATTTTCTCCTTGTAAAAAATAATAAAAAAAGCTTTTACCTAAAAAACTTTTTGTATTATTTTACAAATACGCTCTAGTATAATTTGGCATAATTTTTTCTCTTTCATTTAAAGCAACTGCGGCTTCATTTGCAAAATTTGGATTTCTTAGTAATTTTCTACCATAACAAACCAAATCACACACCTCACCCAAAAGCAAAGCCTCACCTTCGCTAGCACTATTTATAAGCCCTACACAAGATATAGGAATTTTAACAATTTCTTTTAAGGCCTTAGCATAAGGAGCTTGATAAAGTGGTGCTATGTTGGGCACCAAAGAAGGTTTGTTGATGTTTCCTCCTGCTGAAACATCTAGCATATCAATGCCTAATTTTTCTAAAATCAAGGCGAGTTTTTTGCTATCTTCTAAATTCCAACCACCTTCTTGCCACTCTGTAGCTGAAATTCTTACAAACAAAGTAATATCAACTTCATTTTTTATACGCTTAATAATATCACACAAAAGACGAATTCTATTTTCAAAACTACCACCATATTCATCATCTCTTTGATTTGATAAAGGCGACAAAAACGAACTAAGCAAATACCCATGAGCACTATGAAGCTCTACTGCGTCATAACCTGCTTCTTTGGCTCTTTTAGCACTTTGAATAAATTCTTGCTCTATTTGTAAAATTTCATCTTTGCTTAAAACATGAAGTTTGGAAAATTTTTCACTAAAAGCTATATTGCTTGGAGCTTTTGATATGGCTTCTTTACACGAGTTTTTACGGCCACTGTGATTTAACTGAATGGCAATTTTAGCACCAAAATGATGGCAAAGCTCAACAAGCTCTTTATGTCCTTGAATTTGAAAATCTCCCCAAAGACCTATATCATTATCAGCAATTTTTGCATTTTCATTAATCACACAAGCTTGAACTATGATAAGCCCAACACCACCCAAAGCTCTAGCTCCATAATGTATCAAGTGAAATTGATTAATCTTACCCTCTAAAACTTGCGTTTCATACATATCCATAGGGGGCATTACAATGCGATTTTTTACATAAAAATTTCCAATCTTTAGCTCACTTAAAAGTAAAGACATAATACCCCTTGAAATATTTTTATATTACTATAATAGAAAAAAATTAATTTTTCTTAAAACATATAGCAATTTTGACTAATATTATTATTTTTAATAAATAATTATTAAAAAAATATTTTTTGACTATATTTTTTTATCTTAATAATAATATTTCAAATATTAAAACATTCTATTATTTTTAAAAGAAAGTAAAATTCAAAATACAAAAGTGTAAAAATCACACAATTTAATCAAATAAGCTTTTCTCAAAACACTTTAACATAAAGCTTTTGCGGTGCAAGGGAGAATAACCAAGTACTTTAATCTTTTCTATATGAGCTTTTGTACCATAACCTTTGTGTTTATCAAAATCATAATTATTATATATTTTAGAAAAATAACACATTTTTTGATCACGACTTACCTTGGCTAATATGCTAGCTGCTGAAACCTCTTGCACTTTCATATCGGCTTTAATCATGGTTTTTATGCCTAAAACTCCGTAATTTAAATTTCCATCATATAAAATCTCATCTTGGTTAAAATGTTTTTTGATGATTTTTAAAGCTAGTTGCAAACACTGACTAAGCCCTAAAGTATCAATTTGCAAAGGTGAAAAAGCAAGGATTAAAAATTTTGAATGATGAAGAATTTGCTCATATAATTCTTCTCTTTTTTTTGCACTTAATTTTTTAGAATCAGTCAAACCATCAATTTCTTTAAAAAGCTTACAAGCTCCTATATGTATATCTCCAGCCAAAGCCCCACGCCCAGCCTCATCTACTCCAACTAAAGCCATTATTTTTCCTTTATAATGCTATATTTTTCTACTAAATTTTCTAAAGAATAATTCATATTAGCAGGAGAGCTTGAAGGAAGTTCAAAAAATTCTTGCTCAGGATAAAATTTAGTAAAATATTTACTTGCAACTTTACCTAAAACACAAATTTTTTCTATATTTGCCTTATCTAAAATAATATTTATATCATTTGCTTTAGCATAAGAAATAGTTTTATCATCTGAATTTTTTATCTTACAACTTGCTATAACATCCCAAAGTGCTATATGATTTGCTTTTAAAAAAACTTTTTGATCTTGCACTGTTTTTAACTCACACTCAAATAATATTTCAAAAATACGCCAAAAACGATTTTTACTATGTTGATAATAAAAATTTTCTTCTCTTGATTTGATAGATGGAAAAGAACCTAGTATCAAAACTTTTGAGTTTTCATCAAAAAAAGGTTCAAAAGGATGAGTTAGAATTTGCATATTAGACCTTGATAAAAATAAAATATTTTATCATTTTTATCAAGGTTTTTAAAATTATCCTAAAAATTCGCGTTTGAAGTATTCTTTTGGAGCTTTACATAAAGGACAGGCATTTGGTGCTTTTTTACCACGGTGTATATGCCCACAAACTTCACAAACCCATAATTCTTCTACTTCTGAATTAAAGAAATCTTCTTCTTCAAGCATTTTTTTAAGCGCTAGATATTCTCTTTCATGTTCAATTTCTACTTTACCTATAGCTGTAAATAATCTTGCTATATTTCTTTTGCCCTCATCTTCTGCAATTTTTGCAAAATTTGGATACATAGTGGTATGCTCATAGTTTTCGCCTTCTGCTGCACAAATTAAATTTTTAGCAGTTTCTTCTAAAGCTTTACCATCTACTAATTCATGATAAGCTTTAAATTCAGCTCTTGCGTGCCATTTTTCATTTTCTGCAGCTTCTCTAAAATGTTTTGCAATAGCATGCCAACCTTCTTCTTGAGCAATATCTGCAAATAAATCATATTTATTTCTTGCCATAGACTCGCCTGCGAAAGCTTTCATTAAATTTACAGCTGTTAGATCTTTAGTAATACACTCCATTTCTTGACCACAGCAACTAAGCTTTCCACCGCCTACATTTTGCACTTCTACTTCATTGCCACATTTTTGGCATTTATAACTTTCATATTGTTTCATTTAATATCCTTGTGATTAATTAGGTAAGATTTTGATTGAAAAACTCACCCAAATGTTATTGTAGCATTTGGGTGTTTAAGATTTTAGTATTTTAAGAAATATTCTTGAATTTTCTTAGGATCGCTTGTTTTAGTTAGAGCAAGCATTAATAATACTCTAGCTTTTTGAGGACTCATATCGCCTGTATCAATGAAACCAAGTTTTGCATCAGCATCGCTTACTGCAACTCTACCAGCTACTACGCGTGAGCTTACCGCTACATTAAGACCCTTTTTAAGCAACTCTTTTAATACATCTTTTTGATAATCATGAATGCTACCAGCACCTGTTCCAGCTACAACTATGCCTTTAGTTCCATCTTCAAACAAAGCTTTTGCTGCAACACCGCTACCATCATTTGCATAACTATAAAGAATATCTACTTTTGGTAATTCTTTTAGCTTACTAACATCAAATGGAGATTTTTTGGTGTGTAATTTTGTATTAGTATTATAGAAAAATGCTTTTCCATCTACTATATAACCCATATCACCCATATCTGGTGAGCTAAATGCATTTACATTTAAACTATGGGTTTTCATAACGCCTCTAGCACTTTGAATTCTATCATTCATAGCTACCATTACGCCTTTATTTTTTGCTTGTGGATTTGCTGCTAATGCTACAGCGTTGTAAAGATTTTTAGGACCATCTGCACTAATTGCAGTTGATGGGCGCATTGCACCAACCAAAACAACAGGTTTGTCGCTTTTTACAGTTAAATTTAGGAAATATGCAGTTTCTTCCATAGTATCAGTCCCATGGGTAATTACAACTCCATCTACATCAGATTTTAAAAGCCTATTAACTTCTTTAGCAAGTTTTAGCCAAATTTCATTTGTCATATCTTTACTATCAATATTCGCAATTTGATCTCCGCTAATTACTGCTAAATCTTGAATTTGAGGCACTGCTTTAATCAAAGTATCAACCCCCAAAACTCCAGCTGTATAACCTGTAGTAGCTACTGAACTATCAATCGAACCAGCGATAGTTCCGCCTGTAGCTAAAATCGCAACTTTTGGTTTTGCTTCCAAAATTCCTGCTCCTAAACTTAGTGCCATAGCTGCACACATTAACATTTTTTTCATGTTAGTCCTTTCATTAGAAATGATAAAGATTATAATGCAACTATGTTTAAATAAAAATAAATTATTAATATAAAAAATACTTTAGTAAATAGCTATTAATTTAAAGCCATAAATTTGCAATTTTTTTTAGTTTTTCTACATCACTTGAAGCATAAAATTCGATATTAGCTTCTTCTTGGATTGATGTTAAGTTAAATTCTTGCTGTAATTGCAAAGCTATAGCTTCACCTGAATGAATAAGTTTTGTGTTTTTGCCAAAATACTCTTCCAAAGAATGGGCGATTAAAGGAAAATGTGTACATGCTAAGATTAGGGCATTAGGATGAAATTTAAGCTTATTAAAATAATACTCAAAAGCAGCTTTTAAAAAATCTCCTTGAAAAATCCCTTCTTCAACCATAGGTACAAAAAGCCCAGTTGCTTTTTCTTCTACTTTTAAAAAACCTTCTTTGATTAAAGCTTGCTTATAAGCGTGAGAATCCACGGTAGCTTGAGTTGCAATGACTAATATATTAGAGTTTTTATCTTCTAAAGAGTTTTTAACTGCTAAAACTCCTGCTTCTATAACTCCAAGAACCGGAAATGGCGCATTTGCTTTTAGAATTTCTAAAGCATGCGCACTAACTGTATTACACGCAATGATAAGCATATCTACTTTTTTTTCTTTGAAAAATTCTAAAGCTTCTAGAGAAAATTTAATGATAGTTTCTTTATCTTTAACCCCATAAGGTACTCTTGCAGTATCCCCGTAATAAATATATTCTTTAAAAAGTTTTGCTTGAAGTAAAGATTTTAAAACACTAAGCCCACCTACACCACTATCAAAAACGCCTAGTCTCATCAAAATCCTTAAAAGAGAAGAAAGTAGAAAATCTACTTTCTTATAAGCCTACTGCACTTAAGGTTTGGTATTTATTCATATAAATTTGAGCTTCGATTTTTCTCATTGTATCAAGTGCTACTTGAACTACGATCAAAACAGAAGTTCCACCAAAATAAAAAGGCACACCAAACAACTTCACAATAAGCCATGGTAATGTAGCTACAAGCCCTAAATAAATAGAACCTGACAAGGTAAGTCTTGACGCTACTTCATTAAGATAATTTGCAGTTCCTTCACCTGGTCTAATACCTGGTATAAAACCGCCTTGTCTTTTAAGATTTTCAGCTATATCTTTTGCATTAAATACAATTGATGCATAAAAATACGCAAAGAAAATAACAAGTAAGAATGTTAAAAAATGAAAGAAAAATCCATTTGGATTTAAAAAGTCATAAATTTTTAACACATATTCATTTGTACTTGTTTGCAAAATAGTACTTGGAAACATCAAAATCGCACTTGCAAAAATAGGAGGAATTACCCCGCTTAAGTTGATCTTAATAGGTATATAATTCATAATGCGTTTGTTTTGATTTTGCATGATTACTTTTCTTGAGTAAGAAATAGGAATTCTTCTTTCTCCAAGCTCTACTACTATAATAGCCCAAATAGTAAGTAAAATTACAACTAAAATGGCAATGATAGTCAAGAAATTCATCTCACCTGTATTTACCAAATTTACTGTTCCACTAATTGCACCTGGAATTGTAGAAACAATACCACCAAAGATGATTAAAGAAATACCATTTCCTATACCGCGTTGAGTGATTTGCTCACCTATCCACATCAAAAGCATGGTACCTGCAAGCATAGAAACAGCAGAAAGTGCGATAAAAGTATTCATATCAATCATAATAGCTGATTGACCTGCTTTTCCATGAAGACTTTGTAAGCCTATAGAAACGCCTATACTTTGTATCAAAGTGATAGCTATAGTAGCATAACGGATAATTTGCATATATTTTTGCATACCATCACGTTCTTTTTTCATTTTTCCTATGTTAGGAAAAGTTGCCGCTAAAAGCTCCATAATAATCGAAGCAGTAATATAAGGCATAATGCCTAGAGAGATGATGCTAAGTCTTTCAGCAGCACCCCCACTAAACATATTAAACAAGCCTAATGCATTAGATGCATTAGAATCAAAAAATTCCTTGATAACACTGACATTAACCCCCGGAACTGGAACATAAGCTAATATTCTATAAGCGAATAAAAAAGCCAATGTTATGAGAATTTTATTTGTCAATGTTTTATTCATTATTTTTGTCCGCTAAAAGTAATCTTCTCGTCTTTAATTTTACTAGCAAGATCTTTAGCGCTTGCCCCAATAAGCTTAACTTTATTTACATTTTTTGAAAGCTTATGAATGCTATTGATTGTTTCAAATGTAATTTCGCTAAGCTCTTTGATTGCTGTGATTTTTTCAACATTAATCACATAAGGTTTTTCAAATTTAGAAGTAAAGCCTACTTTTGGTAAGCGTCTTTGAAGTGGTTGTTGACCCCCTTCAAAACCTCTTTTTTCATTATAACCTTTTCTAGCGGTTTGGCCTTTTCCACCTTTAGTAGAAGTTTTACCCATACCACTACCTTGACCACGGCCTATTCTTTTGGTTTTATGTGTTGAACCTGGTGCTTTTGTTAAATTCATTGATTATCCTTTAAGCATTGTAAGTGCTTTAATAGTAGCACGCACAACATTTGCTGAATTATTTGAACCTAAAGACTTAGTTAAAATGTCTTTAATACCTGCAAGTTCCACGATAGGACGTGTTGAACCACCTGCAATAACCCCTGTACCTTCGCTTGCTGGTTTAAGTAAAATTCTACTTGCGTTGTATTTTACTTCTACATCATGAGGGATAGTTGAACCTTTTGTTTTAACTTCAACAATGTTTTTAAAAGCATCATCAACTGCTTTTCTTATAGCATCTGGAACTTCTTTAGCTTTTCCATAGCCCACACCAACTAAACCTTTTCTATTTCCAACGATAACTAAAGCAGTAAATCTAAATCTTCTACCACCTTTAACAACCTTAGTAACCCTGCCGATATCGACGATTACTTCTTCAAATTCTTCTCTATTATATTTTTCCATCGATCTTCCTTTTGGGTTATAGTTTGATTCCGTTTTCTCTTAGTGCTTCAGCTAATGCTGCAATCACACCATGGTATAAATAACCATTTCTATCAAACACTGCTTCTTCTATGTTTTTAGCTTTTAAAACTTTTGCAAATTCAGCTGCTATTTTTTTAGCACCTTCTTTATTTGCTTTAACACCAATTTTTCTTCCATCTACTGCTGCTAAAGTTACTGCTTTAACATCATCGATAGCTTGGATATATAAAGTTCTGTTTGATTTGAAAACAGAAACTCTTGGAAGAGCTTGTGTTCCTGAAATTTTTGCTCTAATTCTTTTTTTTCTTTTAATTCTTAAAGATATTTTTCTTTTTAATACATTTGCTCTCATATTCTATCCTTACTTCTTAGATGTCTTACCAGCTTTGCGGATAATACGCTCATCTGAATATTTAACACCTTTTCCTTTGTAAGGCTCAGGTGGTCTAAATTCACGAATTTGAGCAGCAACTTGACCTACCACTTGTTTATCACTACCTTTGATAATAACATTGTTTTTATCAACAGTAATTTCTATGCCTTCTGGAATAGCATAGTTGATAGGATGAGAAAAACCTAAAGCAAGTTCAAGAACTTTACCTTTTAGCGCAGCTTTATAACCAACACCGTTGATTTCTAAAGTTTTGCTAAAACCATCAGTTAAACCGATGATGATGTTTTGAGCTAAAGCTCTATAAGTTCCCCAATAAGCTCTACTTTGTCTATCTTCACCTTTAGGAGAGAAAAGAATTTGTCCTTCTTTAATCTCAACATTAACATTTGCTTTTGTATCAAGCTCTTTTGCTAAATTTCCTTTTTTGAATTTTAGCAAGTTACCTTCTAATTTTACTTCTACTCCACTTGGAATAGCAACTGGTTGTTTACCTATACGAGACATTCATTTTTCCTTTTTACTTGTCTACGATATGACTACTTTATAAGAATGGATACCGAATACCATAAAAAGTAGAAACTCTTACCAAATAGTACATAAAACTTCGCCGCCAACGCCTGCTTTGTAAGCTTCGTCGTTAGCTAAAACACCTTTTGAAGTGCTTACTACGATAGTACCATAACCGTTTTTAAATCTTTTGATCTCATCTTTGCCTTTATAAACACGACGACCAGGTTTAGAAATACGCTTAACTTCGTTAATTACGCTTTTGCCTTTTTCATCGTATTTTAAAACTACATTGATGAATTTCTTTTTATCCTCTTCAATAACATTAAAGCTTTCAATATAGCCTTTAGCTTGGAAAATTCCAAGTAAAGCTTCGATAACTTTAGAATGCAAAAGTTGAGTAGTTTCTAATCTTCTCATCCCTGCATTTCTAATTCTTGTTAGTGAATCTGAAATTAAATCATTTATCATGGTTCTTTCCTCTTACCAACTTGCTTTTTTAAGACCAGGAATTAAACCTTCATTTGCCATTTTTCTTAAGCAAACTCTGCAAATTCCAAAATCTCTATAAACTGAATGTGGTCTTCCACAAATTTGGCATCTAGTATACCCTCTAACGCTAAATTTAGGTTTGCGGGCAGCTTTTGCAATCATTGATTTTTTAGCCATATTACTTTCCTTTTGCAAATGGCACGCCAAATAATTCTAATAATTTTTGTGCCTCTTTATCTGATTTTGCTGTTGTAACGATAGAAATGTTCATACCATGAGTTCTTAAAATTTTATCATATTCAACTTCTGGGAACATTAACTGCTCATCTAAACCAAAGTTATAGTTTCCTCTTCCATCAAAACCATCTCTTGGAAGACCTCTAAAGTCTTTAACACGAGGAAGAGCTATAGTAATAAGCTTATCTAAGAAAGCATACATATTGTCTTTTCTTAATGTTACCATTACACCTACTGGGAAGCCTTCTCTCACTTTAAAACCAGCAACTGATTTTTTAGCTTTTGTGATAACTGCTTTTTGTCCAGCGATCAATGAAATAGTATCTGCAACATTTTGTAATACTTTTTGATCTTTTGCTAATTCCCCAGCACCTACGCTGATTACAACTTTTTCAATAAAAGGAATAAGCATAGGATTTTTGATATCAAATTCTTTTACTAAAGCAGGTTTGATATTTTGAGTATATTTTTCTTTCAATCTCATCATCTTATTCTCCTGCCTTTGCTACATTTGAAATATCCATTGGCATTTCTTTGTTGATAAAACCGCCATTTGGATTTTTATCACTTGGCTTAACAGCTTTTTTAGCGATTTTACAACCCTCGACAATTACTTTATTTGTTTTAGGGAATACTGCTAAAACTTTACCTGTTTTGCCTTTGTCATCGCCTGCGATAACTTTTACCATATCATTCTTTTTAATTTTTAATTTCATTACAACACCTCCGGTGCTAGTGAAACAATTTTCATAAAGCCACCATATCTTACTTCACGACCTACTGGTCCAAAAATACGCGTTCCGATAGGCTCTCTTTTAGCATCAAGAATAACTGCTGCATTTTCATCAAAACGAATTAAAGAACCATTATCTCTATGAATTTCTTTTTTAGTTCTAACGATAACTGCTTTTACTACTTGACCTTTTTTAACTTTACCATTTGGTAGAGCTTTTTTTACAGATGCAACGATTACATCACCAACGGTAGCGTATCTTCTTTTACTACCACCTAAAACCTTAATACACATTAATTCTTTTGCACCGCTATTATCAGCAACTGCAAGCCTAGTAAAACTTTGAATCATTACTCAACTCCTGCTGATACTATAGTTTTTAAGCGAAATGATTTTCTCTTAGAAAGTGGTCTACATTCAATAGCAACTACAGTATTTCCCACTTTAAGTTCATTTCTTTCATCATGAATTAAATATTTTTTAAAGCGTTTTACGATTTTTCTGTATTTTGGGTGAACCACTTTTCTTTCAACCAAAATTGTTGCTGTTTTATCTCCAGCAATTTGAACAACAACGCCTTGAATTTCTCTTTTAAATGCCATTTTCTATCCTTATTTTAAAGCGCTAATTGCAGTATTGATTCTAGCGATGTCTTTTTTAACTTCGCTAATCTCTTTAGGATTAGTTAGCTGCATTGTTTTTAGCTTTTGTCTTAAAGTAAATAAAAGCACCTTTTTTTCTTTTAGCATTGTTGCAAGCTCACCTGCTGTTTTATCTTTAATCTCAGTATATTTCATTTTGGCTCTCTCTTGTAACAAACTTAGTTTTAAATGGCAATTTATGCATCGCTAAAGTTAAAGCTTGTCTTGCCATTTCTTCATTAACCCCTGCCATTTCATAAATGATACGACCTGGTTTAATGTTCATTACCCATTCCTCAACTGCACCTTTACCTTTACCCATACGAGTTTCTAAAGGTTTTTTAGTTAGAGGTTTATCTGGGAAAACTCTAATCCAAGTTTTACCTTGTCTTTTTACAAAACGAGTTAAAGCAATACGAGCTGCTTCGATTTGACGTGAATTGATACGGCCAGCTTCAGTTGCTTTTAGGGCAAAATCACCAAAAGTAAATTCAGTCCCTCTGTTGGCATAACCTCTGTTACGCCCTTTCATCATTTTACGATATTTTGTTCTTTTTGGCATTAACATGATTATTTACCTCTTCTTGCTCTTCTAGTTTTTTTAGCTGGAGCGTTTTCTTCGGTTTTTTCAGGTTGAACACCCTTTTGTAAAACTTCACCTTTGAAGATCCACACTTTAATACCTATATTTCCATAAGTAGTATGTGCTTCTGCAAAACCATAATCGATTTTTGCTCTTAAAGTGTGAAGTGGAACACGACCTTCTAGATACCATTCAGTTCTTGCCATTTCAGCACCACCTAAACGGCCTGAAACTGAAACTTTAATCCCTTTAGCACCCGCTTTTTGCGCTCCTTGAATTACTTTTTTCATTGCTCTTCTAAAAGCAATTCTTTTTTCAAGTTGAGTAGCAACACTTTCAGCTGCAAGCTGAGCTGAAGCACCCGCTTTTCTTTCTTCTTTGATATTGATATTAACTTCTTTTTTGATTAAATCTTGAAGTTCTTTTCTTAAAATATCAACATCACTACCTTTTTTACCAATAATAATCCCTGGTCTTGCAGCTACAACAGTTACTCTTAATTTTTTCGCTGTTCTTTCTACAAGAATTTGGCTAATTCCTGCATAATAAAGTTTTCTTTTTAAGAAAGTTCTGATTTTATAATCTTCACCAATATTTTCTGCTAAATTAGCTTTTGTAGGAAACCATCTTGATTCCCAATTTCTATTAATTCCTAGTCTTAAACCAATCGGATTTACTTTTTGTCCCATATTAGCTTTCCTTTTTCACTGATGCTTTTTTAGCTTTTGTAGTTTTTTCAGCACTTGCTTCTACTTTACTAACTTCTACCAAAATGTGTGAAGTTGGCTTTCTAATACGACTAGCACTTCCTCTAGCTCTTGGTCTAAATCTTTTTAAAACCGCACCAGCATCAACACGACAACTTGAAACAACAACTTCATTTGCTTCAAATCCGCCATTTGCTACAGCACTTGAAATAGCATTTGCTATAAATTTAGCACCTTTATTTGGCATAAATTTCAAACTAGCTAATGCAAGCTCTGCATTCATACCTTGAACTTCTCTAGCAATCAATCTCGCTTTAGTTGGAGATAATCTTATGAATTTAATTAACGCTCTACTCATAAATCTCCCTTACTTACCTATTTTTTTCTGAACAGAGCCTTTGTGACCCTTAAATGTTCTAGTAGGTGCAAATTCACCTAATTTGTAACCGATATGATTTTCAGTAACATATACTGGGATAAAGCTTTTTCCATTATGAACATTAAAAGTTAAACCTATCATATCAGGTATAATAGTGCTGCGTCTTGACCAAGTTTTAATTGGCTTACCATCGTTAGCTTTTTTAGCAGCGATGACTTTTTTCATTACATGGTCATCAACAAAAGGACCTTTTTTTAGTGACCTAGCCATCTTACTTTCCTTTTCTTCTTGAAATTATTAGCTTATCGCTAGCTTTTTTACGGCGAGTTTTAGCACCTTTAGTTGGTTTACCCCATGGAGTAACTGGATGACGGCCTGAATTTTTCTTACCTTCACCCCCACCGTGCGGGTGATCAACTGGGTTCATCGCAGAACCTCTTGTTTGAGGACGAATACCTCTATGGCGATTTCTACCAGCTTTCCCAATAGTCACGTTTGACCATTCTTCATTACCAACTTCACCGATACTTGCCATACATTCAGCTAAAACTTGTCTCATTTCACCACTTGCAAGTCTTAAGATAACATATTTTTCCTCTTTACCCATTAATTGAGCATAAGCACCTGCTGAACGGATCATTTGACCGCCTTTGCCTGGTTTTAACTCGATATTGTGTACGATAGTACCCACTGGGATGTTTCTTAATTTCATTGCATTACCTGGTTTAATGTCAAGTCCGCTTTCAGCAGCACAAATAACATCACCAACACTTAAACCTTTTGGTTGTAAGATGTATCTTTTTTCACCATCTCTATAAGAGATTAATGCAATACGACAATTTCTGTATGGATCATATTCGATTGCTTCAACTTTACCTTCAATACCAAATTTTCTTCTTTTAAAATCTATAATTCTGTAAAGTTTTTTAGCACCTGCTTCTTTATGACGGCTTGTGATTCTACCATTATTGTTACGACCTGCATGAGCTGGAAGTTTTACAAGTAATGAACGCACACTAGCTTTTGCTGTGATATCATCAGAGCTTACACCTGTGATGTATCTTCTACTTGGAGTATATGGTTTATAAGTTTTAATTGCCATCTTATGCCTCCGAACTTTCTAAGCTCACACCTTCTGGTAGCTTAACATAGAATTTTTTAAAGCTATTTCTTTGACCTTCACGACCTCTAAAACGCTTTACTTTTCCATCCATTTTTAAAGAATTAATTCTTACTGGAGTTACACCAAAATATTCTCTTAAAACTTCTTTTAGACCATTTTTAGTCATTTTTGGAGAAGTTTGAATAACTACAACACCTTGCTCTTGAAGGTTTAAGCTTTTTTCAGTGTAAAGTATTGTTTTTATATCAGTAATATCTGCCATTTTAACCCTCTTTTACGATAGATTCAAGCGCTGCTTTTTCAATGATAACAGCATTAAATACAGATACTAAATAAGCATTTACTTCGCTAATATCAACTACATAGCAATTTGCTAAGTTTCTAAAAGCAAGAAGTGTTTTTTCATCTAGTAAATCTTTTACAATTAAAGCATCTTTTAAACCAAGCTTTTTAATAACTGCATTTGCATCTTTTGTTTTACCGCTTTCAATGCTTAAACTATCTACTGAGAATAATGCATTGTTTTGTGCTTTATCAGCCAATGCTCTTTCAAGCGCTAAGCGTTTTTGTTTTTTATTAACTTTTTGGAAATAATTACGATTGTTTGTAGGACCAAATGCCACAGCACCACCAACCCAAACATTCGTTCTTGTTGAACCTGCTCTTGCACCACCACGACCTTTTTGTCTCCATGGTTTTTTACCACCACCGCTTACATCGCTTCTACCTTTAGTATGAGCTGTGTTTGCTCTAAGGCTAGCAAGATAAGATTTTACATATAAATAAAGGTTGTGAGGATTAACTTCTGCATATTTTGCTGGAAGATCGAGTTCACTAGCTTTTTCAAATTTATCATTTAAAACAGTTACTTTACTCATTTTGCAATCCTTATTTTACCCATAGCACCATTAAATCCTGGTACCGCACCTTTTACTACTAAGATGCCATTTTCTTCATCAAATGAAACTACTTCATTTTTAACAGTAACTTTTACATTACCATAATGACCTGCCATTTTCATACCTGGTTGAACACGACCTGGCCATTCGCGGTTACCGATTGATCCGTGACGTCTGTGGAATCTTGAACCGTGACTTGCAGGACCTCCAGCAAATCCGTGTCTTTTAACAACCCCACTATAACCTCTACCTTTAGAATTAAAGCTTACTTTTAAGATAGAAGCTTCTTTTAAAGGATTAAGATCAATATCGCCTGCTTCTGTGTTTGCCACTTCTAAAGAAGCAAATCTATTATATTCAGCTGAAAGATTGTATTTTTTTTGCTGACCTGCAATGCATTTATTATTTGCTTTGCCTTTTACATAAGCAACCAAAGCTTTTCCATTTTCTACTTCACATACTTTAGTTTGAACAAGTTTAAGTAAGGTTACAGGAATGCTTGGTGTGCTGATTGTTCTACTCATACCAATTTTTTCTACAATGTATTCCATATTCTATCCTTATTTACCCATAGCTCTTACTTCAACATTGACCTCTGGAGCCAAGTCAAGCTTAGTGAGTGAATCTACTGTATCTGGAGTAGCTGCTACAATATCAAGCATACGAGCATGAATTCTCATCTCAAATTGTTCGCGTGAATCTTTATTGATGTGTGGAGATTTCAAAACTGTGTATCTTTTGATTTTTGTAGGCATTGGCACTGGACCTCTGATGTCAGCACCTGTTCTTTTAACAGCTTCTACAATTGCTGCAACTGTGCGATCTAGAACTCTGTGGTCATAAGCTTTTAGCTTAAGCCTGATTCTTTCCATATTTTTTCCTTTGTAAAGAACTCGTTAGACCCATAAGAATCTAACCACCATATAAAATGATGTTGAGATTATATAAAAACATACTTTGCCATGTCAAGAAATTTATACATTTTTTTTAATTATTTTCCTTTTAAAAAGGATAAAAATCAAATTTTATAAATTTTACAAGATTTTTTATGCATTAAGAAAATCTAAGAAAAGATATAGTATGATTTCAAAATCTAAAGGGGCATTAGCTCAGCTGGGAGAGCACAACGCTGGCAGCGTTGGGGTCAGCGGTTCGAACCCGCTATGCTCCACCATTTAGTATAAAGAAATCTATGAAATCACTACAATTTTTTTACGATAATTACCCAAAATTTCAAAAATTTGATGAAAGAAAAATTCAAATTCAAACCCATAAAAACATCATTATAAAAGGTGGTTTTGCAAGTGGTAAGAAAAATTTAATTTTAAATTTTTTGTCTTTATATAAAGCAGAAAATATACTTTTTATTGATTGTGATGATTTAAAATTTCAAGCAAGTGCTTTAATAAATTTAAATTCGTTTTTAACTTATAATCCACAGATTAAATTCCTCGCACTTTGCAACTTTACTCATGATTTTGACTTTGCTAGTTTAAAACACCTTAATTTGCAAATCATAATAAGTGTTTGTGATAGTAATTTTTGCTTAGATCAGTTTGAAGAACTTCATTTGGATTATTTAGACTTTGAAGAATTTTTAAGCCTAAATAAAAAATATACTGACACTAAAACCATGGTAAGTTATTTTTTACACACAGGACGTAATGTGATTTTAAATCACAACTTTAACACAAACTCATCATACCTAAAAAGCTTTTATACCCCATTAGAGCTTACCATACTCAAACAAATTGCCTTAGAGCTTGGGAATGAATTTAGCGTTAATGAGTTATTAAAAACTCTAAAAAATAGTATAAAAATTTCCAAAGATACCTTATATAAAAGCATAGAAAAACTAGAATCAAACTACACTTTGTATTTTGTAAAAAATCTTGAAAAAAATTTAAAAAAAGTATATTTTTGGGACTTTTCACTAAAAAATTCTCTAAGCATACAAAAAGATTTTAGTGCTTTGTTTGAAAATTTGATTTTAAGCGAGTTATTTAAATTTAAACAAGAAATTTTTTATACTAAGCATTTTGATTTTTACTTACCAAGTCTTAAAAATGCATTTTTATGCTCGCCCTTTAAAGATAAAGATTTGCTTAATTTAAAAGTCAAAAAAATACTTAGTAAAAACCAACTCGCACTTTCAACTATTTATATCATCACGCTTTCACAAAGAGATGAGTTTTTCATTGAAGGGGTGCGCGTGATGATTTTACCTTTTGATGAGTGGGCTTTGGGTAATTAATCTAACTCATCAAGATTATGTTGCTCGATAATAGAAATAATAAGCTTAGTATAATTACTTTTAATTTCTGAGTATTTTTCTAAATGACTTGCTGCTTCTTTACCATCAAGTTTTTTATTTTCACTTATAGTATTCCACCGCCAAGCCCTAAATTCTTTATAAGCATCATGACGATTTAAATTAAGCAAGTATGAATCCACACTTTCTTGTAAGCTATCAAATATACGAATTTTATGTGTTTTACCCTCGCCTCTTTCTTTTGGAATTAAACCTTTTTCACCCCAAGTCCACTCTCCAAATAAATTATTTGCCTCTTTAGCAAAACGACTTGTGCCAGTTGCACTTTCAATAATTGCTTGAGCTATGGCTAAAGACTTTGGCACCTTTTGGATACGCATTTGGTATTCTTTATGATCGTATAAATTTTTAACACGGTATTTTTCTTTTAAAGACCATAGTTTTTGCACAGCATTAGTATTTAGCTTTCTAAAATTATTCTTTATAGCTTCTTTAAAGAAAAATTCTATAAATTCTTTTTCTTTTTCTATCTCTTTAAAAGAAACATCTAATAAAGCATTGATTTTTTTGATAAAAACTTCACGCTTTTCTTTTATACTTAAAGCATAATATTGCTCATCAAAACCTGCTATAAATTCAGCTTTTAAAAATAAAACACTACTAAGCAAAATTATAATCAGCTTCAAAACAGCACTTCACCTTTCCTCTAAAAAATATTTGATCCTCTTCTAATCTAAAATGCAAACTTTCATTGCTTTTTGGCTTTACCAAAATATCATCTTTTGCTTTTTGATTTAAATACGCTAGATAAAAACAAGCCCCCATGCCCGTACCACAAGCTAAAGTCTCATCTTCCACCCCACGCTCATAAGTTCTAACTCTTATAAACTCTTCATCTTCCACTTTAGCAAAATTAACATTTGCATTATATTTTTTACGCACTTCTTTGCATAAATTGACATCAAATTCGTTTAAACTATCTACAAAGGTTACTATGTGTGGAACTCCGGTATTACAACCTTGCCAAATTCTACCCTTATACTCAAAAGCTTCTTTGATATCCTTTACCCCGCTAAGTTTGATTTCAACCATATCATCATCAACAAAAGATTTTATAAGTCCTGCACCAGTTAAGAAATTTAAATATTGAGATTTTTTTAAATAATGATGAGCAAAATGCGCTGCTGCGCGTGAGCCATTACCACACATACTTGCTTTACTCCCATCACAATTATAAAATTCCCATTCAAAATCATATCTATCATGAGGCACTACCACTATAAGTCCATCAGCGCCTATACCCTCATAACGATTACAAAGAATTCTAGCTAATTCACTGCGATCTTTCTTTTCGCTATCTGCAAACACCACAAAATCATTCCCGCTAGCACAGTACTTATAAAATTTCATTTTTCAACCTTTAAAGTGTGTTTTAAAAAATTTAGCACATTTTTCTCAAAATTTTCATAACCTGAAGTATTTTTTATCACAAAATCTGCTTTTTTTAGTTTTTCTTCTATATCAAGTTGCAAATCAATTCTTTTTAAGGCTTCATTTTCATCTAAATTATCTCTTTGCATTAACCTCTGAAGCAAAAGTTCTTTTGGAGTATAAATCAATATACTTTTTCCTAAATTCTGATAATGATTATTTTCAAAAAATAAAGGCAATTCTATAAAAAAAGCCTTGTTTTTTTTATCTAAAATTTGAGCTTTTTGCAAAATCACTTCTTTGATTTTAGGATGTAAAAAATCTTCTAACTTTTTTTTGGCGTTTAAATCATTAAATACAATAGCACCAAGTTTTTTTCTATCTATTTTTCCTGCTATGATTAAATCATCATTATTAAAAAGCTTAGCTATAGAATTTGCATTTTCATTTAAAAGCTCATGAGCTATCACATCTGCGCTTAAAGTATCAAAACCCAAATTTTGAACTATTTTTATAAAGCTTGACTTTCCACCTGCTATACTTGAAGTTACAAAATAAGCATTTTGCATAATTTAGCCTTAAAACATTTTTAGTTAAAATACCTTTTAAATTCTTAAAGGAAGATAAATGAATATAAGCTATGAAGATGCGGGCGTAAGTATAGACAATGGCAATGCTTTTGTAGAAGCAATCAAGCCTTTAGTAAAAGAAACTTTTAATGAAAATGTTTTAGGTGGCATAGGCTCTTTTTCGGGTGCTTTTGCTATGCCAAGTGGTTTTAAAAATCCTGTTATGCTAGCAGCAACCGATGGAGTGGGTACGAAGTTGCGTCTTGCTATTGATAGTCAAAAATTTGACACCATAGGCGAGGACTTAGTAGCAATGTGTGTGAATGATTTAATTTGTAATTTTGCTACGCCTTTGTTTTTTCTAGACTATTATGCAACCGCAAAGTTAGATGTAGAAGTTGCTAAAAAAGTTGTAGCAGGAATTGCTAATGGTTGTAAAAAAGCAAATTGTGCTTTAATAGGTGGAGAAACCGCTGAAATGCCTGGCATGTATCATAGCAATGATTTTGACTTAGCAGGTTTTTCAGTAGGTATGGCTGAAAAAGATGAGATAGATAGAAGAAATTTTGTCAAAAATGGAGACATTTTACTAGCTTTGCCTAGTAGCGGGCTTCATTCTAATGGATATTCTTTAGCTAGAAAAGTATTATTTGAAGCACAAAAGCTTAAATTTGATGATAAAATAGATGGTAAAAATTTAATCGATATCTTACTTGAACCTACAAGAATTTATGTAAAAGACTTTTTAAAATTAAAACCTTTTATCAATGCACTAGCTCATATCACTGGCGGTGGTTTAGTAGAAAATTTACCTAGAGTTTTCCCAAGAGGAATAGGCGCAATCATCAGAAAACATCATCTAAAAACTCCTGAAATTTTTTACCAAATAGGCCAAAGCGTAGAAGAAGCTGAAATGTATAGAAGCTTTAATATGGGCGTGGGTTTAGTTATGGTAGTAGATCCATCTAATGTAGGAAAAGTTTTAGAAAACTCAGACGCTTATGTAATAGGCGAAGTTGTATTAAATGAAGGAGTGGTGTTGGAGTAAAATCTCTTAGAAACTCTAAGAGATTTTATTTTAGTTTAGCGGGTGAAGTTCGTTTGCATAAAAGCTTACTGAGTTCATACCTTCTTTAATAGCCCATTCATAAGCTTTTGCTACAAATTCCCAGTTAATGTGTGCGTAGAATTTTTCTAAATACGCAGGACGTGCATTACGGTGATCTACATAGTAAGCATGCTCCCACACATCAACTACTAAAAGTGGAACTTTACCTTCAGTGATAGGTGTAGCAGCATTACTTGTAGCTACTAATTCTAATTTTTGATTTTGAGTGTTATAAACTAGCCAAAACCAACCAGAACCAAATACTCCTGTAGCGCCTTTGATAAATTCATCTTTTAAGTTTTCCATAGAACCAAAGTCTTTTTCAACTGCTGCTTTAAACTCATCACTTAAAGAACAGCCACAACCACAGCATGTTTTTGGCTTAATGCAATCAAAATAAAAGTCATGATTATACACTTGAGCAGCGTTGTTAAAAATTCCACCATTTGAATTTTGTATGATATAAACTAAATCTTTTCCTGCAAATTCAGTATCTTTGATAAGATTGTTTAGGTTATTTACATAAGTTTGATGGTGTTTACCATGATGAAATGCAAAAGTTTCTGCACTTAAAAAGTCTCCAAAAGCGTCTGCTTCATAAGGTAGTTTTCTTAATTCAAACATATTGTTCTCCTTTTTTTAAATTTATGGATATTCTAACATAGTTAAATTAAAAAAGACTAAATGAGTCTTTATTTTTCAAAAAGTATTACTTTGCCTTGTTCTAAGCTTTTTGTCACATCGATAATGCGTTGGTTTTTACTACCTTTAAATTTTAAAGATAAGTCTTTTTGCTCTAAAATAAACTTCCCATCTATCAAAACATCAGCCAAGATAAGCAATTCTTTCATAGCTTGTTCTTGCAATAGCTCTTCATAAGTAAAACCTGTATATATAGTGAGATCAAGCCCTAAAGCCTTAATGTGCTTTGCTAGAATACTTAAATTTTTTGCTTGCATAAAAGGCTCCCCGCCACTAAAAGTAACACCTTGGAGTAAAGGATTTTTACAAATATCATTATATAAACTTGCTAAATCTTGCAAATATCCTTTGTTAAAATCATGTGTTTGTGGATTATGGCAACCTTTACAATGATGAGGGCAACCTTGAGTAAAAATCACATAACGCAAACCATAGCCATCAACTATGGATTCTTTTACAACACCAGCTAATCTAAGAAAAATCGTGTTTAATTCTTGCATAAACTTCAGCTTTTTTAGCGTCATTAAAACGATCAAGTGTTCCTACTAAATAGCCTGTGATTCTTCTTATGCGTTCAAATTTAATATCATCTTCTTTTCTATGGCATTTTGGACAAAACTCATCTATCACGCCACTATAACCACATACTGGATCTCTATCTAGTGGGAAATTAATCGAGCCATAGCCTATATTGCTCTCTTTCATACATTTTATAATGCGTTCGAAACTTTCTAAATTCTTACTCACATCGCCGTTTAATTCTACATAAGTAATATGTCCACCATTATTTAGCTCATGATATGGAGCTTCTATTTGAATTTTTTCATATATACTAATAGGAAAATCTACAGGAATATGAAAAGAATTAGTATAAAAATCTTTATCGGTTATGCCTTTTAAAATGCCGTATTTTTTTTGATCTAGCTTTAAAAACCTTCCACTTAAACCCTCAGCTGGGGTAGCTATGAGTGAAAAATTAAGCTTATCTTTAAGTGCTTTTTCATCGACAAATTTACGCATAAAACGCACGATTTGCAAACCAAGCTCTCTTGCTTCTTGGCTTTGCCCATGATGAGAACCTACTAAAGCTATTAAACTCTCACAAAGTCCTATGTAACCTATAGCTAAAGTCCCATGTGCTATGATTTTTTCTACGCTATCATTTTCTTTTAAAGAATCTGAATCTATCCAAATTCCCTCGCCCATTAAAAATGGGAAATTTTTAACCTTTTTTAGACTTTGAATTTTATATCTATGAAGTAATTGCTCATACACAAGCTCTAATTTTTCTTTTAAAAGTGAGTAAAAAAGCTCTAAATTTCCTTTGGCTTCTATGGCTAAACGCACAAGGTTTATACTTGTAAAGCTTAAATTTCCCCTGCCACTTGTGATTTCTTTGCTCTCATCATAAACATTTGCCATAACTCTAGTTCTACAACCCATATAAGCTACTTCTCTATTATAATCACCCTTTTTATAGTATTTTGCGTTAAAACTTGCATCTAAAAAGCTAAAATTTGGAAAAAGTCTTTTAGAAGCACATTCTATAGCGAGTTTAAAAAGCTTGTAGTTTGGATCTTTTTCATTATAATTAACACCCTCTTTTACTTTAAAAATTTGCACAGGAAAAATCGGTGTTTCGCCATTTCCTAAACCTTTCATCGTGGCTTTTAGTAAATTTTCTATCACCATTTGTCCTTCAAAAGAAGTATCGGTACCATAATTTAGTGTGCTAAAAGGCACTTGGGCTCCTGCTCTTGAGTTCATAGTATTAAGATTATGTACTAAAGCTTCCATAGCTTGAAAAGTTGCATCTTGGGTTTGCTTTAATGCTCTTTTATAAGCATAAGCATTTGCTTGTTTTAAAAAATTCTCATCACTATTTAAATCAAACCTTAAAAGCTCTTTGAAGCATTCTTTTTCGCTTGAAACTTGAAAATTAGCATTTTTAAAGCACTGCTCATCTAGGTTTTGCTCTAATTTTATTTCAAAAAAAGCATTTATAGCCTTTTTATACTCTTTTTGAAAAGTCTTTGCCACACCTTTTGCCATAGCAAAATCAAAATTTGGTATAGACTGGCCTCCATGCATTTCATTTTGATTAGCCTGCAAGGCAATGCAAGCTAAAGAAGCATAAGATCTGATATCATTTGGCTCACGCAAGCTTCCATGTCCTGTGCTAAAACCATTTTCAAAAAGCTTTAATAAGTCTATTTGACAACAAGTTTGTGTTAGCATATAAAAGTCTTTATCGTGTATGTGTATATCGCCATTTTTATGTGCATTTGCGATATGTTTTGGCAAAATACACTCATCTACATAGTATTTTGCGCCTTCTGAGCCATATTTTAACATCATTCCCATAGCACTATCTGAATTAATATTTGCATTTTCTCTTTTTAAATCAGCTTCTTTAGAATCTTTAAAAGTTAAATCATCATATAAACTTAGCAAATCATAACTACCATTGCGAATTTGTGTTCTTTTTTGTCGGTATAAAATATAAGATTTTGCAGTATTGACTAAGGCATTTTTGATTAAAACTTCTTCGACTTTATCTTGGATTTGCTCTACTTGTGTGTGTTTTTCATCAAGTAAAGCCACAACCTCATCACAAAGCTTATCTAAAAAATCATTATTTAATTTTTCATCTGTGGAGTTTATATTAGCTTTAAAAATAGCATTTTTGATTTTAAAAATATCAAATGCAACTTGGCTCTTATCTCTTTTTATAATAAATTTTATTTTCATGGAAATTTTCCTAAAAAATAATCTCTAAGTGCTTAAAAACAGCACTTTAAAAAGATAAGTGTAGTACAAAAACTTGATGAGAAACTTAAAAAGATAAAAGAAAAATTCACACAAAAAATGTGTGAATTTTGTTTATTCTAGCTCTATTCCTTTTACGGTGTAAATTTTATCGATACCACGATTTCCAAACATTTTATCAGTGTTGCAATCTTTTTGGATATTCCATTCATCTAGCTCGTGATGAAAATTTTTACAATTATGGAAAAGATATGCCATGGTAATTACATTTTGCACATCCCAATTTGCTACACTATGCTCATATGCATGGCAGTTTTCAAAACAATGAGCCATTCTAGTAGCATTTGAGGTTTTCCAGTGTAATAAAGAATGATTAAAACTAACACAATTGAAAAACATATAAGACATATCTTTTAGATTTTGTGTGTTCCATTTTGATAAGTCTTGATTGAAATTTTTGCAGTTAAAAAACATACTTGCCATATTTTCAACCTTGGAAACATTCCAACGCGACAAATCTGCATTAAAACTTTCACAACAATAAAACATATAAGACATATCTTTAGCATTTGATACATCCCAACGCTCAATACCTAAAAAATCTAGTCTTTTAGAATAATAAAACACATAAGAAAAATCATCAATCAAAGATACATCTATATCTTTTAGAGAAATTCTTTCATTGTGCACCAAATTCATCAACTCGTTTTTGTTTTTAGGTCTATACATTTTGTCCTCCTTTTTGTACATTTTAAAAAACAATTGTGAAGTCAATGTAAATTTAAAAATAATTAATGAAAATTTTGAGAAAAATTAATAACAATTAATTTAAAATTAACTTAATTTAAACAAAAGAAAATAAATAAGAAATATTGATTTAAAATAATGTAACTTTTTGTAAAATATGACAATGATTATCAAAAAAAATGGGATAAAATAAGAAGTGGTGACCCATACGAGACTCGAACTCGTGTTACCGCCGTGAAAGGGCGATGTCCTAACCGCTAGACGAATGGGCCATTTGCAGTTTAAAGATGAAATTATAACAATTTTTACTTAATAATTATTTAAGGCATTAAAAAATACCTTAAATATCAATTTCTATCCCTACAGGAGCATGATCTGAACCAAAAATATCATCTCTTATAAAGGCATTTTTGAGCTTATCCTTTAAGCCATTAGAAATGAAAAAATAATCAATCCTCCAGCCTACATTTCTTTCTCTTGCTTTCATTCTATAACTCCACCACGAATACTTTTCTTTAATATCACCATTGATATGCCTAAAAGTATCTATAAAACCTAATTTTAACAAATCATCTATCCAAGCACGCTCAATCGGTAAAAAACCTGAAGTTTTTTCATTAGCTTTTGGGTGGGTTAAGTCTATATCACGGTGAGCAGTATTTACATCTCCGCAGATGATGATTTCTTTACCTTCTTTTAAAAGTTTATCTAAATACACTAAAAAATCATTATAAAATTTCATTTTAAAGTTCAAACGCTCTTCATCTTTTTGACCATTTGGAAAGTAGATATTAAACAAAACTACATTTTTAAAGCTATGCTCTAAAACCCTGCCTTCATCATCATCAAAAAATTCACATTTTTTTACCTCACAATCAAAATTACATAAACTCATTACACCTGAATACCCTGCTCTTTTAGCGCTATTTGAATACATATGCTTAAAAGGATACTCATAAATTCTTTTTGGAAATTTATCCTCGTGTGCTTTGATTTCTTGAAAACCTATAAAATCAATTTCTTCTTTTTCAATCCAATCAAGTGCGTTTTTATCACAAATTGCCCTTAGGCCATTTACATTCCATGATAATAATTTCATAAAATCCCTTTGCTAATCTTCTTTTGTTGCTATTTTATATGTGATTTATTAATTTTATTCAAATAGACTAAGTATTTATTTCATTCTAAAGGAAAAAAATGCGTTTAAAACTTTCATGGACAAAATTTACCCTACTTAATACGATTTTTATCATGGCGTTTAATTTCCCATTGTTTGAGTTTGTATATGAAAAGATAGATCAAAACATTATGCTTTTTAGTGTGTTTTTTGGAATTTATTTTTTCTTGGTTTTAAGTGTTTTATCTTTGGTGTATTTTCCCTATATTACCAAAATTTTAAGCATATTTTTACTTAGCACTTGTGCTATTTGTAGTTATTTTGTTAGTAATTACGGGGTTTTAATCGATGATCATATGATACAAAATGTTGTTGAAACGGACAATAGAGAGTTTTTTTCTTATTTTAATTTTTCCTTTGCTTTATATATTTTAGCCTTTGTAATTTTTCCTAGTTTGCTTGTGATTTTTACTAAGATTGATTATCAAAAATATTTTTTCAGAAAAAGCGTATTGCTTTTAGGTTCTTTGGTGTTTTGCTTTGCTTTAGTAGCTCTTAGCTCAAAAACACTTTTACCTTTTTTAAGATCACACAATATCATTAGAATGTATAATCTACCTTTTTATCCAATATATTCAAGCATAGAATTTACAAAGAAAAAACTAGCAGGCAAAAAAGAACTAACTATCATTTCAAATGATGCAAATTTAAAAGATACCAATACAACTAAGCTTATGATTTTAGTCATAGGTGAAACCGCTAGAGCGAGTAATTATTCTTTAGGTACTTATAAGATCAATGATACGAATTTTTATACCAAAAATGAGCCAAATTTAGTGTATTTTAGCGATGTAAGCTCATGTGGGACTGCTACTGCAAGAAGTTTGCCTTGTATGTTTTCAAGACACAAAAGAGTAAATTTTGAAGATGGATTATATGAAGAAAATGTTTTAGATGTCTTACAAAAGGTTGGAATACAAAGTGTTTGGTTTGGTAATAACTCAGGGGGTTGCAAAGGAAATTGTGATCGTATAAAACACAAATTAATTCTAAAAGATTATGATGAGAGCTTACTTGAACTTGTAAAACAAGAACTTGAAAATATAAATTCAAACAAAATCATCGTTGTACATTTACAAGGCTCACATGGGCCAACTTACTATAAACGCTACCCAAATGCATTTAAAAAATTTATGCCAACATGTGATACAAACGAGCTAAATACCTGCTCACACGAACAAATCATAAACACCTATGATAATACTTTACTTTATACAGACTTTATTATAAAAAGCCTTATAGATATGCTTAAGCAAAATCCTACTAAAGAAGCTTCTTTGCTTTATTTATCAGATCATGGGGAGAGTTTAGGTGAAAATGGAATTTATCTTCATGGTATGCCTTATTTAATAGCACCAAAAGATCAAAAGCATATACCGATGATATTTTGGAGTAAAGATAGTAAATTAAGCCAAGATTTACAAAGCAAAAAAGACTATAAACTTTCTCAAGATAATCTTTTTTCAAGCTTGCTTGGGTATTTTGGTGTAAATAGCAAAGAATATGAGGCAAATTATGATATATTTAGCAAAAATTTAAAGGAAAATCCTTAATGAAACCAAAGTATTCTTTATTCAAAAATGCAAGCTATGCCTTTAGTGGAATTAAATTTTTACTCCAAGATGAAATGGCTTTTAGGATAGAATTTGCCATTATTTTACCTTTGATTTTTGCAAGCTTATTTTTGCCTGTAAGTTTTTTAGAGCATTTTGTGCTTGTGTTTGTTTTGGTGCTAATTTTAATCGTAGAAGCACTAAATTCTGCCATAGAAGCTTGTGTGGATCTTTGCACGAGTGAATTTCACATCTTAGCTAAAAAGGCAAAAGATTGTGCGAGTGCTGGGGTGTTTTTTAGCGTGGTTTTGGCTATAATTACTTGGAGTTTTATTCTTTTTGATTTGGTTAGAGAATGGATGATAAAGTAAAAACACTATGTGCGAAAATCTTTGGTAAAAAACGCTTTGAAATTTTAGAATTTTTAGCCCTTCATGCTGATGATGATGGTTTTGTCTTTGCAAATATAGAAGAACTTTCTAAAAGGTTAAATATCAGCAAACCTACCATCATTTCTACTTTTAAATTTTTAGAAGAAAAAGCTTTACTTGAAAAACTCAAAAACGGCTTATATAAACTCAAATAGGAGATAAAATGATACTTAAAAACCCTTTGGATATGCATTTACATTTACGCGATGAAAGTATGCTCGAACTTGTAGCCCCATTTAGCGCAAAAGACTTTAAAGCAGGGGTTATCATGCCAAATTTAATCACCCCACTTACTGAAATAACTGCACTCAAAGCTTATAAAGAACGCATTTTAAAAGCATGTAAAAATGAAGATTTTATACCTTTGATGACTTTATTTTTTAAAGACTATGATGAGAAATTTTTAGAAAAAGCTAAAGATGAGCTTTTTGCTATCAAGCTTTATCCTGCAGGTATCACTACCAACTCAGATAATGGAATTTCAAGCTTTGATATAGAAAAGTTAAAACCTACATTAAATGCTATGAGTGAACTTGGACTGCCTTTGCTAGTGCATGGAGAAACAAATGATTTTGTAATGGATAGAGAAGCAAATTTTGCTAAAATCTATGAAAAATTAGCTAAAAACTTTCCAAAATTAAAAATTGTAATGGAACATATCACCACTAAGGTTTTGTGTGATTTATTAAAAGATTATGAAAATTTATACGCAACTATCACTTTGCACCATTTAATGATAACCCTTGATGATGTAGTAGGTGGTAAGATGGATCCGCATTTGTTTTGCAAACCTATTGCAAAACGCTATGAAGATAAAGACGCTTTATGTGAGCTTGCTTTTAGTGGCTATGAAAAGGCTATGTTTGGAAGTGATAGCGCGCCTCATCCTTTGCATACTAAAGAATGCTGTGGGTGCGCAGCTGGCGTATTTAGTGCGCCTGTGATTTTACCTGTGTTAGCTGAACTTTTTGAAAAACATTCAAACGAAACAAATTTACAAAAATTTATTTCAGATAATGCTTGTAAAATCCACAATCTTAAATTTGAAAAAGATAAAATCATCACTTTAGAAAAACAAGAATGGCAAGTAGCGCAAAAATACGGCGATGTGGTGCCATTTATGGCAGGAAAAAATATTGGTTTTATGACTCTTTCATAAAACCAATAATCTTTTTAAAATTATCTTTTTTTATACCAAAAAACACCAAAAAAATATCAGCAATATACCAAAATAAAATTGCAAATACACAAATAACATCTATAGGGGTATTAAATATAACATACAAAAACAGAAGCGACAATTTA
Organism: Campylobacter sp. FU_520; assembly: GCF_025772385.1. Taxonomy (NCBI): domain Bacteria; kingdom Pseudomonadati; phylum Campylobacterota; class Epsilonproteobacteria; order Campylobacterales; family Campylobacteraceae; genus Campylobacter; species Campylobacter sp. FU_520. The sequence goes on from NZ_JAKMRZ010000002.1 coordinate 87,565, forward strand.
GCACAGCCAAGAAGCCAATCGCCTTTATAAAATCTATCAACCCCACAAGAACCAAAAACAATGCTTAAGATTAACCCAAGCTCGGCATTTTTTAACTTAACTAAAGTAAGTCCTTGAAGTTTATCTTCCGAAATATACTTTAATTGTTCTTCAATAAAAGATAATTTATTTGCAGGAATTTTATCTTTAAGATAAAGCAAAAACATCTTAATTATCAATCCAAAATACTATAAATTTTTGATAAGTTTCTTTTTTTGGTTTCTTTCCATACAAAATATAAATCTACCAAAACATATAGAGTAATAATCAATCTTAAAGTATCAATTTGTGTTAATGTTACAATCACAACAATAAAAATAAACAAAGCAATCTTAGCAAAAGCAATTTTTTTATCGCCAATATAAAATCTATCTGCGCCACACCATCCAAAGAAAATACCTATAACCAAAGCAACTATATTACTTTTTAAAGGCGTTAAAGCAATTTGAGATAAAGCTTCCTCTGATGCATTAGATATTTTTTGTTGCAATTCGCTCCATTTATTTGATGGAGTTTTATCTTTAAGAGACAAAAATACAGAATTTGCGTCCATTGTATTTCCTTTATATTTATTTTATAGAATAATATATTTATTCTATAAATAAAATTTTAATATTTGCTTCTATAATCTCTTCTACCTCATCTTTGACAAAGCTTTCTAGCTCTTGTTTATTTGCATTAATGCCATTCATACTCAAATGCCACAAAGCATTTTCTATCGCACTTTCTTTATCTCTTTTTACCACTCTAGTTTCGTTAAAAATTTCATACTCATAAGAGATATTTTGCGCATTTAAAAAACCTTGCAAGTCCTCTTCATAAAAACCTTTAAAATGCGTATTAAAATGCTCAAATATAGGATCTAAAAAGCTACTTTTACGCCTACTTGCCCAGCCTAAATACACTTTTTTAGAAGCTAAGTTTAAAAAAGCTTTATAGTCTTTTTCATTTTGCAAAGCAGGCGACATACTTAAAAAGGCTAAGTCAAATTTTGTGTTATTGTTTTTATAAAAGTTTTCAAAATCTAAATTTAAGGTTTTTACATTTGATATAGCATGAGTTTTTGCATCTTCTTGTAAAATTTCAAGCATAGCACTAGAGCTATCTACACCCAAAACACTTTTTGCTTTTTGTGCCAAATGTAAAGTCCAAACACCACTCCCACAACCTATATCCACCACGCTTTTGCCTTGCAAAGACCCAAGTTTTACAAAAGTAGCTTTTTGAATTTCGTTTAAACTAGGATTATACCTTGCATAGCTTTTTGCTTTTTTATTCCATAAATTCATCTTCACTCCTTATTTTTTCTAATATAGTATAATATTTTTTTGTTTTTAGAAAGGAAAATTATGCGTGTATTGTTTTTGTGTTTGATTTCATTTTTAAGTATATATGCCAAAGACTTGGTAAGTGTTAGTATAGCTCCACAAGCTTACTTTGTAAAACAAATTGCTAAAGACACTTTAGATATTAATATAGTCATACCACCTAATGCAAATGAGCATACTTTCGAATTTAAACCAAGTGGTATTTTAAAACTTGAAAAAAGCGATATTTACTTCACGGCAAATTTGGAATTTGAGAAAATTTGGATTTTAAAACTTAAAGATAATCTCAAAAATACCAAAATCATCTCTACTCAAAATGGCATTGATTTTATACCCTTGCAAGAGCATGCTCACGAAGGACACCATCATCATGGAGATGACCCTCACACGTGGCTTGATCCACTTTTAGCAAAAACTCACGCTAAAAATATCACCTTAGCACTTATAGAACAATACCCACAAAACAAAGCATTTTATGAGCAAAATTTAGAAAATTTCTTAAAAGAAATGGATGCATTAAATTTACAAATACAAGCTTTATTTAAAAATGTAAAAAACAAGCATTTTCTAGTCTATCATCCATCTTGGGGGTATTTTGCAAAAAGATATCATCTAAGTCAAATTCCTGTTGAAATAGAAGGAAAAGAACCTAAGCCAAAAGACTTGGCCAAGCTTGCAAAACTCATACAAAAAGAGCAAATCAAAGCTATTTTTATACCCAAAGGAGCTAATAACAATACCATTAAAGCTATGGCAAGTAATTATAATCTTAAAATCATAGAACTTGATCATTTGCCAAGTGATTATGAAAATGAACTTTTAAAAGATGCAAAAAATATAGCAAGCGTTTTACAATGATAAAAATCAATATTAAAAATTTAAACTTTTCATACAACCAAGATGAGGTTTTAAAAAATATCAACCTAAACTATGAAAGCAAAGACTTTTTAGCCATAGTAGGGCCAAATGGCGGGGGTAAATCTACACTTTTAAAACTCACACTAGGTTTACTAAATAGTCATAAAAATATAAACTTTGAAAACTTAAGTTTAAAAGATATAGGCTATGTCCCACAAAATACTTTAGCTAATCCAAACTTTCCAGTGCGCGTGCTAGAAGTGGTGATGATGGGAAGGGTGGATAAAAAATTCTTTGGTTTTTATACCAAAAAAGATCAAGAGCAAGCCTTGCTAGCCTTAGAAAAAGTAGGTATGAGAAATTTTTGGGATAAAAAAATCAATGAACTAAGCGGAGGTCAAAGACAAAGAGTTTATATAGCAAGAGCCCTAGCAAGCGAATGCAAGCTTTTAATCCTTGATGAGCCTACTGCAAGCATAGATACCAAAGGCTCGGTGCAGATTTTTGAGCTTTTGAAAAAATTACACGAAAGTGGGGTTGGTGTGATAGTAATATGCCATGATTTAAATGTAAGCTTAGCTTATGCAAATAAAATCGCATATTTAAACAAAGAATTATTCTTACATGAAAACACCCCTGAAAAAAAGGCACATTTACTAGCACATTTAAGCCAAAATCACACGCATTTTTGTGATGTGGAGCTTAGCTTGGAGCAGTGTTGCTGTGAAGGAGAAAACCGTGCTTGAACTTTTATCTAGCTCTTTTATACAAAATGCTTTTTTGGCTGCATTTTTAACTAGCATTGCTTGTGGGATTATGGGGACTTTGATCATGATCAACCGCTTAAGCTCTATGGCAGGAGGCATTACGCATGGGGCTTTTGGGGGTATAGGTATAGCATTTTATTTTGGTTTGCCAGTACTTGTTAGTACGAGTTTATTTACGCTTTTTTTAGCCTTGCTTGTAGCGTTTTTAGTACAAAAATATCCTTTTAGAAGTGACAATATAGTCGGGGTTATATGGGCTTTTGGAATGGCTGTTGGTATCATACTCATAGACTTAACCCCTGGGTATAATGGTGATTTAATGGGGTATTTATTTGGGAGTATTTTGTCTGTACCTACACAAGATATAGTTTTATTTGCAGCGATTGATATGATTTTTATCATTTTAGTATTGCTTTTTTATCGTCAATTTGAAATTCTAAGCTTTGATAAAGAATTTGCAAGCTTAAGAGGGGTTAAAACTAATCTTTTTCATTATCTTTTAATCGCAATGATGGCTTTTTGTATCGTTATAAGTATCAAAGTAGTAGGGCTTATACTTGTGATAGCTTTGCTTAGCATACCTGCATTTATCGCTGAGAGTTTTTCTAAAAAGCTTGGTCAAATGATGATCATCTCTACGCTTTTGAGCATAAGCTTTTGCGTGATAGGGCTTTTTGTGAGTTTTTATTATAATCTTGCAAGTGGAGCTTGTATCATAGCTAGCGCTTGTATAGCTTTTGTGCTTTATCTTTGTTTTAGAGTTTTTGCAAAGAAAGGTTGAAATTTACTTTTACTTTAAAACGCTATTTTCATGTACTCTTAAAAAACTAGCAAATTTTGGCTTGCCATTTTTGGTTAAGCCGTTGTATTTAAAAGTAATGATAGCACCAACTGGCGGAGGGTTTAGGCTATCGCTTTCTTTAAAACCCGAACCTATCTTAAAACTTACTTTTTTACCCTCAATCACTGCTTCACAAAGCAAAGATCCCATTTTACCTTCAAATTTTCCTTTGCCTTCAAAATGCTTTTTTACAACGCATTCTGTATCATCAAAAGGTTTTAGTTTAAAAGCATTGTTTGATCTTTTCTTTTCATAAGGTGCGTTGTTTAATCTTATGATCACGCCCTCGCCTTTATGCGAAATGATATCTTGGTAAAACTGCTTTAAATGATTTTTATCTTTAATGCGAATTTGTGGGATGATTTTTATAAAATCATTTGGATTTTTAGCTAAATACTTTTTTAAAACTTCTAATCTTGCTTCTAAAGTACAAGGATCAAGCTTAAATTCCTCGCAAGCATTTGGCACATCAAAGACATTATAACTTACTTTTTGCCAAAGTTTTTCATCAGGATTTTCTTGGCGTATTAAAGATGAAATTTCTTCAAAAGAAGCTCTTTTTACCCAAAGTTCTCCATCTAACTCAAATTTAGGAAAGTTTTTTGTGAAAAATGAAGGGAGTTTTATAGCATTTCCTGCTCTTGTTTGCATAGACTTACCACTCCAAAGTCCTCTTACGCCATCGAGTTTTTCACTCATGAGATAATGGCTTAAATTTATATCTTTAAATGCTTTTTCATCATAAACTTTAAAAAGTAAAATATCTTTTGCAAAAAGAGGATTTAAAAAGAGAGTAAATAGAAAAACAAGGCTTATAAAAAGCCTTGCAGTAAGATTAAAGTGCTTTTTTAGCAGCATCTGCTATTTTAGCAAAAGCAGCTGCGTCGTTCATCGCTAAATCAGCTAAGATTTTTCTATCAAGCTCAATGCCTGCTTTTTTAAGACCATTTATAAATCTTGAATAACTAATATCATTTAGTCTGCAAGCTGCATTGATACGCACTATCCAAAGACGACGGAAATCGCGTTTTTTGCGGCGTCTATCACGATACGCATAAACCAAACTTCTTTCTAATTGTTCTTTAGCTTTTCTAAAGTGTTTGCGGCGACCATTATAAAAACCACGCGCAAGTTTTAAAACTTTTTTATGTCTGCGGCGTCTTACAACACCAGTTTTTACTCTTGCCATATTTATCCTTTCACAAATTGGCGTTCGTTAAACGAATCTTGCCCTTTAAAATAAGGGGAGTTTGAATGACTTTCGTCAAAAACTAAATTTAAGCGAGCTTAAATTCCTAACATTTTTTCAACCGCTTTAACATTGGTTGAGTGAACATACTTAGAAGTGCGAAGATCACGCATTCTTTTAGCAGGTTTTTTAGTCAAAATGTGGCTTCTATAAGCAGCACCTCTTTTGATTTTATTTTTACCTACTTTGAAGCGTTTAACAGCACTTTTAACGCTTTTCATTTTTGGCATGTGTATCCTTTGGATCAATTTTTTCATAAAAGAAAGCTATCATTTTACTACAACTATGCTTTAGAAAAATTAAATTCTAATTCTTCTTTTTCAACACATAAAGTTGTTCTTGTATATGCATAGAGCGTTTAGAAAGGTTTCTGCTGGCTCTAAAGGCATTGTACTTTTGCTCAAGCACAAAACATTCTCCAAGACTTTGAAGTCTTTTTGTGAAATTTTCTTTTTTTACAAAACCCTCACAATTATAAGAAAGCAATACAATCTTGGCTTTTAAATCATTTATCAAATCAAACAAAGCATCTTCGGCTTTTTTTTCTTTGTTAAAAGCACTGCGGTTCCAGTCTTTTGGTATGCCAGAAACCTTTGAAATTTCCTTTGGCTTTTTATAATTAGCGATTAAATTTAACATAAAATAATTTGACCCATAAGGGTGTTGATTATAAGGTGGGTCTAAATACGCTACATCAAAGCTATCAAGCTCTTTAGCTAAAATATTTGCGTCTTTTTGAAAAACCTCATATTTACAAGTAAAATTTGAAAAAATAGGCATTTTTAAAGCTATATCGCCCTTTATACGACTAAGTGCATTTGCTCCATTTCCTCCAAATTTTCCCACTCCATTTTTATCTTTATAAAAGCCTTTAAAAACCCCGCTTGTATTTGCATGCACACTTGCTTCGTAGATAAGCGGTGCGATGAAGTATTTTTGAATTTCTTTTGGCAAGCTTGAAATTTTTTCTCGCATAGAGTCTAAATACATCGCATTTTTAAGCGTGTAGAAAACTCTTTCATTCTTTTGAATATACTCATCATCATTTGGCGCATAAAGCTTGCTTATAAAGCCTTTTTTGAGTTTTAAATCAGAAATTAAAAAAGTATAATATTTTTGTAATTCTTGTAAAAATTGTGCGTTTTGATTGCTTAAATAACATTCATTGATGATTTTAGAATAATCTTCCAAATCATTTGCCATGATAAAACTCGCATAAGGCTTCACAAAACGCGAAACTACCCCAGAGCCACTAAATACATCACAAAAACTAAATTTGTCTTTTTTAAGCTCATTTTGTGCGAATTTAAAGCCTTGATTTAAAAACTCGAGCAAGGATCTTTTATTGCCAAGATAAGTTATGATTTGTTCTTTTAAAAATTGTGGATTTTCTTCTAGCATAAGTTTAAAATACAAGCCTTAAAAAGGCTTGTGATTATTTTTTCTTTTTAGGAGTTACTAGCATATTTACATAGCGTCCTTCGAGTAAAGGCTCTTTATCTCTATCTGCTATATCTTCAACCATTTGCCAAATTTTTTCAAGCAACGCCACCCCTGCTTCAGGAGAGCCCATCTCACGACCTTTTAAAAACACTCTAAATTTCACATGCTTGCCTTGCTCTAAAAACTCGCTTGCATGTTTGACCTTATAATTAATGTCATTTTGAGCGATTTTCACAGAAAGTTTGATTTCTTTTATATCAATAACTTTTTGTTTTTTCTTTGCTTCTTTTTGTTTCTTTTCTTGTTGATAACGGAATTTTCCATAATCCATTATCTTGCATACAGGTGGTTTGGCTTCAGGGGCTATCATCACCAAATCAAGCCCTAGTCTATTTGCTATATCTAGCGCTTCATCACTACTAATAATGCCATAAACCTTGCCATCATCACCTATACATCTGATCTCATCTGCTTGAATTTCTTCATTTAGCAATACTTCTTTTTCTTTACTCAAAAGCGTACCTCACTTAATTTCTCCTTTGTTAGGGTTATAAATTCATCTAAAGTCATTGTTTTTTGTTCTTTTGCTCTTCTATCTCTTAAAGCCACACTTTTGTTTGCTACTTCTTCATCACCTAAAACAAGTATCATAGGTACATGTGCTTTTTCAGCGGTGCGGATTTTTTTATTTAAGCTTTCATTTTTATTATACACTTCACTATCAATGCCAAGTTCTAAAAGTTTTCTTGCTATTTCTTTTGCATAATCATGATGATTTTGTGAAATAGGCACTATAGCTACTTGAGTTGGTGCTATGAAAAATGGCAACTCACCCGCACAATGCTCTACTAAAATTCCTATAAATCTTTCAAAAGAACCTAAAATAGCACGGTGAAGCATTACAGGTTGTTTTTTCTCATTATCTGCGTCTGTGTATTCGAGTTTAAAACGGCTTGGTAAGTTAAAATCTACTTGTATAGTTCCGCACTGCCATTTTCTTTTTAGCGCATCAGTAATTTTAATATCGATTTTTGGGCCATAGAAAGCTCCACCGCCCTCATCAATGCCATATTTTAAACCTTGCTCATCTAAAGCTTCTTTTAAAGCCTTTGTAGCTATATCCCAAATTTCATCATCGCCTATTGCTTTTGCTGGGCGCGTTGAAATTTCCATTTCATAATCAAACTCAAAAGCCTTCATCAAAGTATCAACAAAGCTTAAAATTTCTAAAACTTGTTCTTTTATCTGACTTGGCATACAAAAAATATGCGCATCATCTTGGGTAAATTCTCTTACCCTAAAAAGCCCGTGCAAAACTCCACTTTTTTCATGGCGGTGCACCACACCATATTCAAAAAATTTCAAAGGTAAATCACGATAGCTTCTAACATCACTTTGATAAATTTTAATATGTCCTACACAATTCATCGGCTTAATGCCATATTCTTGCTCATCAATTTGCGTAAAATACATATTTTCTTTATAGTTTGCATAATGCCCACTAATTTTCCACGCATCAGCTTTTAAAAGTTCAGGCCCACGCACAGGCTCATAACCTCTTAATCTGTGTGCTTTATATAGCAAATGCTCTAATTTACTTCTTAATTTTGCACCATTGCTAAGCCATATAGGAAGCCCACCGCCTATTTCATCATCAAAGGCAAAAAGTTTCATTTCATTACCAAGTTTTCTATGATCTCTTTTTTTAGCTTCTTCAATGATTTTTAAGTATTCATTTAAACTTTCTTTATCTGCAAAGGCAGTACCATAAATTCTTGTGAGCATTTCTCTTTTTTCATCACCACCCAAATACGCTCCCGCTACACGAGTAAGCTTGAAAAATCTTAAATATCTAGTGTTTGGTACATGAGGTCCACGGCATAAATCTTCAAATTCGCCTTGCTTATAAATACTTACTTTTCCATCAGGAATTCTTAGCAAAACTTCTTGTTTTAAATCATCATTAGCAAATTTTTCTTTAACCTCAGTCTTTGAGAGTTCGTATTTTGTGATGTCTAGCTTTGCTTCAGCTAGTTCTTTCATTTTCTTTTCGATTTTGCTTAAATCTTCTTCTGAAATCTTGCTATCAACTCTAAAATCATAATAAAACCCATCTTCTATCACAGGCCCTACGAAAAATTTAGCCTCTGGATATAAACTTTTAATCGCTTGAGCCATTAAATGCGCACAAGAGTGGCGGATAACTTCTAAACTTTCTTTAGAGTTATCAAAATAAATCGGAGTTAAATTTGTGTCATTGTTAAAACTTTGAGTATCTACCAAAGTTTCATTATTTGCATATGCAATTATATCTTTTGTCATTTCTACCCTTAACACTCACTAACCTTGTGAGCTTAAATTAAAATATAAGACTAATTTTAGCTATGAAAAACTTAAACTTTTTTTAAATAAAGGATATTTTTATATTTCAAACACCCGTTCTTGATATATCTAAAGCACCACTCATAAAAAGGTATAAAAATACAAAACCTAAAATTATCCTATAAATTCCAAAAGGTATGAAGTTTATCTTGCTGATTAATTTTAAAAATATTTTAATCACTACAAAAGCCACTACAAAAGCTGTTACAAAACCTATGGCTAAAGGAATGAAATTATTCATATTACTTAAAACCTGTGGTTCTTTATAAATACTATAAGCTGTTGCTATAATCATGGTAGGAATTGCAAGTAAAAATGAAAATTCAGAAGCCACTTTGCGATCGAGCCCAAGCAATAAGCCACCTATGATACTTGCTCCACTTCTTGAAGTACCTGGTATAATAGCAAGAGCTTGGGTTAAACCTATCAAAAAAGCTTGTTTATAACCTACCTCATCTAAAGAGTGGATTGTGTAGTCTTTTTTTCTATGTTTAAGTTCTATAATGATAAAAATAATCCCACCAATGATTAACATAGTAGCCACGGTATAGCCATTAAATATTTCTTTTAAAAACTTATATGCTATAAAACCCACCCCACCTGCGGGCAAAAAGCCCACAGCAAGTTTTAACCAAATATCAAGTTTTTGAGTTAGTTTATCTTTGAAAATAAAAATCACCGCTAGTATAGAACCAAGCTGAATGATGATGAAAAAACTTCTCCAAAAATCATCTATATTTAAACCTAAAATTTCAGCACCTAAAATCATATGCCCTGTAGATGAAACAGGTAAAAATTCTGTCAAACCTTCGATAATTCCTAAAATCAAAGCATAATAATAATCTAAATTCATTTTTTAAGTACTCTTCTTGCAAAAATTAGCATGATCGCTACAAAAACTACAAAACCTATAATCCCATCGTCTTTAAATGAAGTTGCAATAGCAAGTGGATCTTCAGCCCCACCTCTGCTAATAGAAAGCACAGTTAAACCAGCTATTAACACTCCAAACAAACTCTCACCTACTATCAAACCAGAGGCAAATAAGGTTCCTTTTTGCTCATGCTCTTGAATGAGTTCTTTTTTATGAGCATTTTTAGCATATCTTTGCTCTAAACGCTTTTTGATTAAATATGCTAGTAAGCCACCTACAAATAAAGGCATATTAACAGCAGGTGGTAAATATATACCTATACCCACAGCTAAAGGTGGCAAAGACATATTTTTCTTTCTTAATAAACGATCGGCAATGATTATACCAACGCCCACAAAAGCTCCTGCTATAATATAACTCCAATCGATATTAGCATTAAAAATGCCTTGTGCTATAGTACTCATCAAATTTGCTTGTGGTGCAGCAAGTGCATTTGCCTCATCCATTCCTTCTCTTGGCATTGCACCCACAAAACCATAAGCTTGGTATAACAAATTTAAAACAGGAGCTATAGCTAAAGCTCCAAACACACAACCTATAATCAAAGAAACTTGTTGTTTCCAAGGAGTTGCACCCACTAAATAGCCAGTTTTTAAATCTTGTAAATTATCATTAGAAATAGCAGCAGTTGCCAAAATAACACTAGTAGTAAATATAGCAAAAGCAATAGCAAATTTAGACATTAAAGGATCACTAAATAAATCTACTTGATAACCCAAAAGTAAAATAATCAAAGAAGAAATCATAATCCCAATAAGTCCTATACCCGAAATAGGAGAAGATGATGAACCCACTAAACCTGCCATATATCCACAAGCAGAAGCTACAAAAAAGCCTATAAAAATAGCTACTAAAGTTCCCACCAAAGCAAAAAGAATTTGATAGCCACTTGCTAAATTTGAATCAGCCACAAAAGCATAAAATGAACTAAACAAACCTATACACATAAGTACAAATAAACCTAGCATAGCTTTTAAAGATAAATCCATATCTTTAGGATCTTGTGAGAGGTTTAATGAAGTTTTTTTAAGCATATTTTTCATGCCATCATATACAGGCTTTGCAAGTTCTATTAAAGTCCATAATGCTGCTATAGCAATAGCTCCTGTGCCTATTAAACGTACTTTTTGAGCCCAAATTTGATTAGCTATATCAAGCGCACTTAAACTCGCGTCAAAGCTTTCTTTAGCAGAAAAATATGGCACAAAAACCATCCAGGCAAGTACCATACCCACAAGCAATGCAACACCTCCGGCTATACCTACTAAGTATCCAGCACCCAAAAGCGCCACTGAATAACCCATAGAAAAGCCAAAAGTCATTTTTTGCCAAATGAATGCAAAACTACTTCCACTTGAAAGTAGTTTAAAGCCACTTGAAAAAAGACTTATTACAGAAGCGAAAACCACGCCAAGTGTGATTTCTTTTAAGCCTACTTTTCCTTTTTTATCAGCTTGATCTTTATTAGCTACTTTTAAAATTTCAGCAGCAGCTCTTCCTTCAGGATAAGCTAATTTACTCTCTACTACCATAGCTCTACGCAAAGGTATAGTAAAAAGCACGCCTAATCCACCTCCACAAAGACAGAGCATAAAAGTAAGCCAAAGTGGAAATTCAAACCAATATCCACACATAAAAAGACCCGGTATAACAAAAATCACAGCCGAAAGCGTACCTGCGGCTGAAACTTGAGTTTGAACCATATTATTTTCTAAAATATTAGAGTCTTTAAAGATTTTTAAAACAGCCATTGCAATCACAACAGCAGGAATAGAAGTAGAAAAAGTAAGACCGACTTTAAGCCCCAAATATACATTTGAGGCGGTAAAAATAATCGTTAAAATACTTCCTAGTATTATACCCCTAAGCGTAAGCTCCGGTAGTGAGTTTTTTGTATACATTTTGTTTCTCCATTTTTATTGACAACCTTCACATTCTATAGTTCTATCAACCACATCATCATTTACTTTTTGACTATCAGGACTTTCGCTTCTTAGATAATAAGTTGATTTAACACCTAATTCCCAAGCAAGTTGATAAATTTCATTTAAATATCCACCGCTTGCTTTATCTAAAGAAACAAAGATATTTAATGATTGACCCTGATCAATCCATTTACCACGAATCGCTGCTGCTTTTACTAAGATTTTTTGATCAAGCTCATAAGCAGGGGTATAATACTGCCAAGTATTAGCACTTAAATTTGGCACCACAGTTGGTATCATACCGCTTAAGTTTTGCTCAAACCATTTTCTTTTATATACAGGTTCAATTGTTTGAGTTGTACCTACTAAAATAGAAATAGAAGAAGTTGGTGCTATAGCCATTAAATAACCATTTCTTATACCATCTCTTTTTAGTTTTTCTCTTAATTTTTCCCAATCACACTCACTTTGATCAAACAAACCATCACTTGCAGTAAGTTTTTTAGCATTTTCGTTTGCTACATCAATTGGCACTATACCTTTGCTCCAGTTTGATCCTTCAAAGTCAGGATAACTTCCTTTTTCTAAAGCTAAATTTGAGCTAGCTAAAATAGCCTCATAGCTAATCATCTCCATAATATGGTCAATTTTTTCAAAATGCTCATTAGAACCCCAGTAAATTTGAGCTTCAGCTAGCATTTGCGCTTCACCCATTACGCCAAGCCCTATAGCGCGTGATTTTAGATTGGTATTTTTAACCTTTACATGAGGATAAAAATTTAAATCAATCACATTATCAAGCATTCTTATGGCTGTTGGTACTACTCTTTGAATGTCTTCTTTTGTGTTAATTTTACTTAAGTTTATACTTGCTAGATTACAAACTGCGGTTTTTCCTTCGTTTTTATATTTTTCTACTATATAGACTTTTTTACCATTAATGCTATCTAAAGTAGAAACTTTTTTAGCAAGCTTTTTATATCCTCCATCTATTGTAAGTTCTTCATTCTCATCTAAATGAAGCTCTGTTTTATCATCAAATACAATTTTGATTTGATAATAATTTGGATCTGTATTTTGAAAAATTTCTGTACATAAATTGGAACTTCTTATAATTCCTGCGTGAGAATTTGGATTTGTTTTATTTGCACTATCTTTAAAACATAAAAATGGCATACCTGTTTCAAAATAAGATAAAAGTATTTTTTTCCAAAGCTCTTTTGCGTCTATAATTTCTTTAGTTATGCTTTCATCTTTTTCAAATTCTTCGTATTTTTTCTCAAATTCTTCACCGTATAAATCGCATAAACTTGCCGTATCAGCAGGATCAAAAAGCGTCCATTTGTCATTTGCTCTTACTCTTTTCATAAATAAATCATTAATCCACAAAGCAGGGAAAAGCTCATGTGCTCTTCTTCTTTCTTCACCTGAGTTTTTACGCAAATCTAAAAAGTCATTAATATCCATATGCCAAGGTTCGATATAAACTGCAATTGCACCTTTTCTAGTGCCAAGTTGATCAACAGCTACTGCTATATCGTTAGTGATTTTTAAAAATGGTATGATCCCGCCTGCTGCATTTTTATGCCCATCTATACTTCCACCCATAGCGCGTACCTTAGACCAATCCCAGCCTATACCACCACCAAATTTAGATAAAAGTGCCATTTCTTGATAAGAATCAAAAATTCCTTCTATATTATCAGGCGTGCTTCCTATATAACATGAGCTTAATTGGTGTCTTGTAGTTCTTGCATTTGAAAGGGTTGGAGTTGCAAGCATTACTTCAAAAGTTGAGATCAAATCATAAAATTTCTTAGCCCAAGTTTGAGAATCTAGCTCATTTTGTGCTAAAAACATTGCAATAGCCATAAACATTTGCTGTGGTAATTCTATAGGCATACCTTTAGAATCTTTGATCAAATATCTATCATATAAAGTTTTTATACCAAGATAAGTAAATTGCAAATCACGTTCTGGCTTGATATAAGCATTAAGATCATCTAAATCATATTTTTCTTTTAAGCCGATTAAAATCCTACCTTCTTTTTCACCTTTTTCAAGATATTCTCTTAAATGTTTATATCCATTATAACCACTTACTTTTTTATATAAATCATATAAAAATAATCTTGCAGCAACAAAGGTCCAATTAGGTCTATCAATATCTATTTTATCTACTGCTGTTTTTATAAGAGTTTGTTGGATTTCTTCTGTTGTTATACCATCACGAAATTGAATTTTTGCATCTACTTCAAGCTCACTTTGGCTAACATTTTCTAAATTTGCCACCGCGTCAGTGGTATATTTTTTAATTTTAGAAACATCTAACTCTTCGGTTCTTCCATTTCTTTTTAATACTTTCACTCACAACCCCTAATTTATTATTTAAAAGTTCTTTCAAAAATTTTATCTACATTTTTTGTGTAGTAGTTATAATCAAAGCAATTTCTAATATCTGCTTCACTTAAAGATTTTTTCAAATCCTCATCAGCTAATAAAGATAATAAAAACAAACTCTCGCCTTTTTCATTTAACGCAGGCTTGCCATTTTGTAAATCAGCCCAAACTTTCATAGCATTTCTTTGAACGATTTTATAAGCTTCTTCTCTGCTTATACCTTTAAATGGAAGTTCAAGCAACACTCTTTGAGAAAATACAAGTCCTCCGGTTAAATTTAAATTTTTCATCATATTTTCTGGATATACCAAAAGCTTTTCTACCACACCGCATAATCTTGAAAGCATAAAATCAGTCGTGATAAAAGCATCAGGTAATACAAATCTTTCTACACTAGAATGTGATATATCTCTTTCATGCCACAATGCTACATTTTCTAAAGCAGGTGTCACATAAGCTCTTATCATCCTGCAAAGACCGGTGATATTTTCACTCAAAACAGGATTTCTTTTATGGGGCATAGCTGAACTTCCTTTTTGTCCTTGAGAAAAATACTCTTCAGCTTCATATACTTCTGTTCTTTGAAAATGGCGGATAGCAACAGCGATTTGCTCACAACTTGAAGCTAAAATAGCTAAAGCCGAGATAACCTGTGCATAACGATCTCTTTGTATAACTTGGTTTGAAACTGGTGCTGGCTTAAGATCTAAATTTTTGCAAACTTCTTCTTCAAATTCAAGCGGAGCATGAGCAAAATTTCCCATAGCACCGCTGATTTTTCCATAGCTAATCACTTCTTTTGCATGAATGATTAAATCTTTTGCATGAACTAGTGAATCATACCAAATAGCCAAAACCAAACCAAAAGTTATAGGCTCTCCATGAATTCCATGACTTCTTCCTACCATTAAGGTATTTTTATGCTCATATGCTCTTGTTTTAATCGCTACTAAAACTTGATCTAAATCTTGCAAGATTAATTCTAAACTATCTTTAATCTGCAAAGCAACTGCAGTATCAATACAATCTGAACTTGTCATTGCATAATGCACAAAACGACTTTCCTCGCCCAAGCTTTCACTTACACTAGTTAAAAAAGCGATAACATCGTGTTTGGTAGTTTTTTCTATCTCATCTATTCTTGCTATATCAAATTTTGCATTTTTTATAATTTTTTCACAATCATCATCTTTAATAAGACCAAGTTTATTCCATGCTTTCACAGCAGCTAATTCTACTTTTAGCCATGCATCATATTTTGCTTGCATGTCCCATTTTTTAGCCATGATTTCTCTACTATATCTTTCAACCATTTTCAAGACCTTTTTATATATAATTTTTTATGAAAAAATAGCTTAAATTTTATTATAATTTACCTAAGAAAGTTATTAAATGGCATATATAAAAAAGAAACTAGCAAATAATGGAAAAAAGGCATTTAGACTGCTTATGGATGAGTTAAAAATTTCTATGCGTGAAGCACAAAAACTCATTGACAAAAAAAGACTATTTTGTGATGGAAATTTGGTAGAAGAAAAAAACAAATTTTTAGATGGTTTAGTAGAATTAATCGTATATGAAAATAACCCTAAAGGATTAGAAATAGTTTATGAAAATGAAGATTTTGCTGTAGTAGAAAAACCAAGCGGAGTGCTGACTCATCCTAATGGGCGCAATTGTACTTATAGTCTTTGTGATGAAATTTGGCATTTATGGGGTGAAAAAGCTTGCGTGGCTCATAGATTAGATAAAGAAACAAGCGGACTTTTACTCATAGCAAAACATAAAAATGCACAAATTGAGTTAAAAACTATGTTTGAAAAAAGATTAGTGCAAAAAAACTATCTTACTCTAGTAAAAGGAAAAACTGAAAAAGAATTTATAGTAAATAAAAACATGGATTTAGCTAAAGACTATGACACAGTAAAAACTAGGATGCATATTTGTGAAAATGGCAAAGAAGCTTTAACACAATTTTATACTTTAGAATATTTTAAAAATTTAGATGCCAGTTTAGTTTTAGCTAAGCCTCTAACAGGTAGACAACACCAAATAAGACTACATTTGTTTCATGTGAAACATAAAATTTTAGGTGAACCTTTATATGGTTTAGAAAAAACACAAATAGAGCAAATATTAGATGGAAAAATGAGCGATATCGAAAGAGCTCAAATCACAGGTGCTAAAAGATTGCTTTTGCATTCTTTTAGCTTAGAATTTACATATAAAAATCAAAAATTTTTGATACAATCTCAAAAAGATATAAAAGATGAGTTTTTGAAAAATTTATCTTAATCTTTTTCTAATTTTAAAACCTTATCAGTTTGGATTGCAACTGCAATTTGCTTAGCTGGCTTACCATAATCTCTACAATAATCACAAGATTTATAAAAATCTTGAGAATAAAATTCAAAAAATCTTTCTTTAGAATCCTCTAAATTTAAAAAATCGCCATAAAATTCTTCAAGTCCTTTTAAACGCGATAAGGAACTTGATATAGGGCAAACAAAAACAGCTCCTTTAGGTGCTAATTGTTTATTTTCTAAGCCCTCAGATGTCATCAAACTTACGCATGGCATTTGACAATTACGATAATTTTTGATTATATCTTCTTTACTTCTACCGCGTTTATAAATTTTTTCAGGATCACTCCAAGTAGAATTTTCGCCACTAGAGTCCATAGAAAATGGAATTTTATTTTCTTTTAATTTTCTTAAAATGTTTTCTTGTTTTAGTGGAATTTTTAAATTTGGCGATCTTTTGTAGTCTGAAATCGTAATTTTTCTAATCTTATTAGATTTTTTTAACTTTTTCATCAATTCATCTTTAAAATCAATGGTTGCATTGGTAACTAAAGAAAAAGTTAGTATTTTCTTTTGAGTATCTAAATAATCAATCAATTGTGGTAAATCTTTAAATAACAAAGGCTCTCCACCTATAATTCTAACTCTTGCAATAGAATCTACCTTAGATAAAAGTAACTCTAATGATTCTATAATGCCCTCTAAAGTACAAGTATATTGATTTGATGGTAAAAAATACTGCATTAAATTATTACATGATTCACAACGCAAAGTACATCTTGTAGTTAAAACTAATTCTAAATAAGGAATATCCACCTTACCTTCTAAAACCCTCTTTTCGAAGTATTTTTTTAAATAAAATTTTTTCATCAAAGCAGCATAAGGAACTTTAAAAATTCTAGCAAATCCTCTTTTACCATTTAAATGAGAGAAATACCAAGAAATATTTGGCTTTATATATCTATTTTGAAATAATTGATTTTCTAACAATTGTTTTTTATCTATCATTTATTTTTCCTTCATTTTTTAATACATAAATAATCCCACCAAGTCCTATGATCACTACTATACTTATAAAAATAAGCTGTGCTATATCTAAAAAAGTCATTGTTTACTCTGCCTTTCTTTAAGCTGTCCGCATGCAGCTGAAATATCAAGTCCTTTACTTTCTCTTATTGTACAAGTAACACCTTTGGCGCTTAAATAATCTTGAAATTTAACCGCATTTTCAACACTTGGTCTTTTATATAAACTTCCTTCGTGTGGATTAAAAAGTATTAAATTCACTTTAGCTTTTATACCATTTAAAAGTTTGACTAGTTCTTTTGCATGTTCTATTTTATCATTTATACCATCGATTAAAAGATATTCAAACATCACTCTTTTACGCTGATCTATAGGAAAATTTCTCACTGCTTCCATAATGCTTGCTATATTATAAGCTTTATTAATAGGCATTAATTCACTTCTAAGTTCATCATTAACCGCATGAAGTGAAATAGCCAAAAGCACACCTAAATTCATCTCGCCAAGCTCTTTAATTTGCTTTGCCAAACCACTTGTACTTATAGTTTGTCTTCTAGGACTTATAGCTAAGGCATCATTATCGGCTAAAATTTTAACTGCCTTAGAAACATTTTTGAGATTATCCAAAGGTTCTCCCATGCCCATATAGACTATGTTAACCCTTCTTTCATAAGGAATGTGATTATGTTTTTTGATCCATAAAATTTGTCCTACTATTTCCCCTGCACTTAAATTTCTTTTCAAACCGCCTTTAGCAGTAAGACAAAAACTACAACCACTTTTGCACCCCACTTGCGAGGAAACACAAATGGTATATCTTGCATGTTTGATGATTTTTCCATTTTCATCTACAAGTTCTTCTTTCATAGGTAGCAAAACAGCTTCGATTTTTTTACCATCTAAAAGTTCAAAAAGATATTTTATACTACCATCTTTGCTTTTTTCATCTTTCACACATTTTAGAGGTGAAAAATGAAAATTTTCTTGCAAGTACACTCTAAAATCTTTTGGCAAAGACGACATTTGTAAAAAATCATCTGTATATTTTTTATATACCCATTCAAAAATTTGCTTTGCTCTAAATTTTGGCTGAACTAAATTTTCTAATTCTTCTTTAGTAAAATCTAATATGTTTTTTAATTCACTCAATTTTTTTCCTATATAAGTTTTTTATCTAACAAAAATTCTTTTAATAATTCTTTTGCTTTTTGATGGTTTTTTAAAAAATCCTCATGTGCAAATTCATTACAAAAATTTGTCGCACATAAATAACAAATTCCTTCTATACCTTGCATTTTTGCGCAAGAAAGCACTGCATATGCTTCCATATTTTCTATATGCACACCCTTTTTAAAAAATTCTTGGGCGATATTTTCATCTTTACAAATATAATTTGAAGAATTAATCATAGTTTCATGTGAAACATTTAATCTAATCTCATTAGATATAGGCGTATAAAAACTATCAAATAAATCTGCGTATTCTAAATTCGCTGCGTTAGAACTTTCATAAATATCTAAAATTTTTCCTTCTTGGTAAATTCCACATGTGCCTATAAAAATCACTCTATCTACTTTTACTTGACTTAAAATTTTACCTAGAGAAAAAGCAGAATTAACCAAACCTATGCCTATACTTTGTGCAAATTTAAAATCCTCATTTCCTCCTGCACATACTATAAGATTTTTCAAAAATTAACCTTTATAAAAAATAATTCAAATTTTATCTAATTAGCGCTTAAAATAATGCTATAATTAATATTTTTTAGATAGAATAAATTTATGATAAAAGCAAAAAAACATTTTGGGCAAAATTTTTTATGTGATAAAAGCGTGGTAGATAAAATCATCCAAGCCATACCCAAAGATACTAAAAATATAGTTGAGATTGGGCCTGGCTTAGGTGATTTAACGCAAGAACTTTTGAAAATCCCACAAGCTCATGTTAGAGCTTATGAGATTGATAAAGATTTGATTCCTATTTTAAATAAAAAATTTCAAAATGAGATTGAAGGTGGAAATTTTGAGCTTATCCATCAAAATGCAAGTGATGCTTTTGATCAAGGAAGTTTAAGCGATAAAGAGTACTTTTTAGTAGCAAATTTACCATATTATATTGCTACAAATTTGATTTTAAAAGCCCTAGAAGATCAAAATTGCCTTGGGCTTATAGTAATGGTGCAAAAAGAAGTAGCACAGAAATTTTGTGCAAATGAAAAAGAAAGTAATTTTTCGGCTTTAGGGGTGCTTTGTGCATTGATATGCCAAAGACAAATGCTTTTTGATATACAACCACAAAGCTTTAATCCTCCGCCAAAAGTTACTTCAGCTGTAATGAAGTTAATAAAAACTACTCATTATCAGCAAAAATGTGAAAATATAGAAGCTTTTAAAGAATTTCTTAGAGCTTGTTTTCAAAATCCTAGAAAACAACTCTTATCTAATTTTAAAAATAAAAAAGAAAAAATTTTAAAAGCATTTGAAGCACTAGATATCTCTTCTACCTCAAGAGCTCATGAAATTAGCGTTGATTCATACCTTAAAATTTATGACTATTTAAAGGATGACTATGAGCGAAGAAAACAAAACTCAAGAGCAAAATAAAACTAAAAGATTTAATAAATTTAGAAACAAAAGAAAAAAAGATTCACAAACTCAAGAGCAAAATAGTGAAATTAAAAACGAAACAAAAGTAGAAAATACTCAAACTGAAGCTAGCGAAGAAAAAAAGAAAAAGAAAAAAAATAGAAATTTACCTTCTAAATTAAGTGGTAATGAAGAATGGCAAATAGAACTTGCTAAAAGCATAGAAGCTAATAAAATCATGCACGAGCTAAGACTTCACCCTTTAAAACACAACAACTCAAGCGAACATAAAATTCGTATTACACCTTTGGGTGGGCTTGGGGAAATCGGTGGAAATATCACTATTTTTGAAACCAACAACGATGCAATTATCGTTGATATAGGTATGAGTTTTCCAGATGGAACCATGCATGGAGTAGATATTATCATACCTGATTTTGACTATGTAAGAAAGATTAAAAACAAAATTCGCGCTATCATCATCACTCATGCTCATGAAGATCATATCGGTGCTGTGCCGTATTTTTTCAAAGAATTTCAATTTCCTATCTACGCAACACCTTTAGCATTAGGTATGATTTCAAATAAATTTGAAGAACATGGTTTAAAAGCTGAGCGTAAATGGTTTAGACCTATAACAAAAAGACAAATTTATGAAATAGGTGAGTTTAACTTAGAATGGATTCACATAACCCACTCTATCATCGATGCTTGTGCTTTAGCTATTAAAACTAAAGCAGGAACCATCATACACACTGGCGATTTTAAAATAGATCAAACACCAATTGATGGTTATCCAACGGATTTAAGTCGTTTAGCTCAATATGGCGAAGAAGGTGTGCTTTGTCTTTTAAGTGATAGTACAAACTCATATAAAGAAGGCTATACAAAAAGCGAAAGCTCTGTAGGACCTACTTTTGATCAAATTTTTGCCAAAACTAAAGGCAGGGTAATCATGAGCACCTTTAGCTCTAATATCCACCGTGTATATCAAGCTATTAGTTATGGTTTAAAATACGGCAGAAAAGTGTGTGTTATAGGGCGTTCTATGGAAAGAAATCTCTATACTACTATGGAGCTTGGCTATATCAAACTTGATAGAAAAATTTTCATTGACGCTGATGAAGTAAGCAAGTACAAAGACAACGAAGTACTAATTGTCACTACAGGAAGTCAAGGCGAGACTATGAGTGCTTTATATAGAATGGCAACTGATGAGCATAAATTTATCAAAATCAAACCTAGCGATCAAGTTATCATTTCAGCCAAAGCAATACCAGGCAATGAAGCAAATGTTTCTGCTGTGCTTGATTTTCTTTTAAAAGCAGGAGCTAAAGTAGCTTATCAAGAATTTAGCGAAATCCATGTAAGTGGACATGCTAGTATAGAAGAGCAAAAACTTATGCTAACTTTAGTAAAACCTAAATTTTTCTTACCAGTGCATGGAGAGTATAATCATATCAATAAACACAAAGAAACTGCTCTAAAATGTGGCATACCTGAAAGAAACATTTACTTAATGAGTGATGGGGATCAAGTGGAGCTTTGCCAAAAATACATCAAACGCGTAAAAACAGTTAAAACAGGAAAAGTCTTTGTAGACAATCAAATCAACAAACAAATCGCAGATGATGTGGTAATTGATAGACAAAAACTAGCAGATAGCGGCATAGTTGTCATCATCGCCCAGCTTGATAAAGCAAGTAAAACACTAATTAATAAACCAAGAGTATTTAGTTATGGCTTGGTAGCTGATAAACAAGATGGAGCATTTTCAAAAGAAATGAGTGATGTTTTAAGTCAATTTTTCCCAAATGTAAAAGATGAAATTTTAGATAATCCAAAAGTTTTAGAAGCTCAAATTAGACAAGTACTAAGAAAGCATATTTTTAGAAAAATTAAAAAATATCCAACCATAGTACCAACTATTTTTGTGATGTAAAGTAAAATTATGAGAATTAATAAATTCATCTCACACAATAGCAAATATTCTCGCCGTGAGGCTGATGAGCTAATCAAGCAAGGCTTAGTAAAAATCAATAAAAAAACAGCCTTGCTAAGTGATAGTGTAAATGCTGAGGATAAGGTTTTTATCAATGATAAAAAGCTTCATAAGAAAACACAATTTTCAGTCATCATTTATCATAAACAAAAAGGTGAAATAGTTAGTAAAAAAGATGATAGAGGTAGAAAAACCATCTATCATACCCTGCCAAAACAATTTAGCACTTGGCTTAGTGTAGGAAGGCTTGACTTTGCAAGCGAGGGATTGCTTTTATTAACTGATTCGCCTGTGATAGCAGATGCGCTTATGCATAGTGATTTAGAAAGAGAATATTACTTAAAAGTAAAAGGTAATATAGATAAAAATGTTATCGAAGCTATGCAAAATGGCTTAGAGATTCAAAATGAAAAAAAAGGGGCTCACGCTAAAACTAAAATAACCTCAATGAGTTTTGCTCCATTTTTAGGCTTTGAAATTTTTGGCTCAAGCGGTGGCTATACGAAGCTAAAAGTAATCATTAATGAAGGTAAAAATAGAGAGCTAAGACGCTTTTTTGGGCATTTTGACTTAGAAGTGATGGATCTTAAAAGAGTAGCTTTTGGAGCATTAGATCTTGGTATGTTAAAAGCAGGAAAATATCGTTATTTAGAAAATGGCGAGTATGAAAAACTACGTGATTTTTTAAAAACAAATGATATTAGGTATTAAATTAATACTTTAAAAATACTTAAATTAATTAAAATTTAATTTTAATTTTGTATAATTAGCAATTTAATTTATATAAAAAAGGAAAATTATGGCAAACCATAAATCTGCTGAAAAAAGAGCAAGACAAACTATCAAAAGAACTGAAAGAAATAGATTTTATAGAACAAGATTAAAAAACATTACAAAAGCGGTTCGCGAAGCAGCAGCAAATAACGATAAAGAAGCTGCACAAAATGCATTAAAAGTAGCTAATAAAAGCATTCACGCTATGGTAAGTCGTGGATTTTTGAAAAAACAAACTGCTTCACGCCGTGTGAGTAGATTAGCATTATTGGTAAATAAATTAGCATAATTTAATGTTAGCTGATAAACTCAAACCTTTTTTAGCACGCTTTGATGAGTTAAATACTCTTCTTAGCGATGTTAATATCTCTAATGATATTTCTAAAATGACAGCTCTATCTAAAGAGCAAAAAAATTTAGAACCTATAGTAGAAAAAGCAAAAGAATATCTCAAAACCTTAGATGATATAGAAGAGAATAAACTTCTTTTATCTGATCCTGAACTAGGGGAGCTTGCAAAAGAAGAACTTAAAAATCTCGAAGTTTCAAAGCCACAGCTTGAAGAAGAATTAAAAATTCTTTTATTGCCTAAAGATCCAAACGATGATAAAAACATATTTTTAGAAATTCGTGCAGGAACGGGTGGTGATGAAGCTTCTTTATTTGTTGGGGACTTAGTAAAAGCTTATATACGCTATGCTGAAAATCGTGACTACAAATACGAAATCGTAAGCTCAAGCGAAGGTAGCGTAGGGGGATTTAAAGAAATCATCATTCTTATTAAAGGAAATGGAGCTTATTCAAGGCTAAAATACGAAGGTGGTACGCATAGGGTTCAAAGAGTGCCTGAAACAGAATCTCAAGGTAGAATTCATACTTCAGCTATTACAGTGGCTATTATGCCTGAAGTTGATGATGTTGAAATTCAAATCAATCCAAATGACTTAAAAATCGATGTAATGCGTAGTAGCGGTCATGGTGGACAAAGCGTAAATACCACAGATAGTGCTGTAAGAATCACTCACATTCCAACAGGTATAGTTGTAGTAAATCAAGATGGTAAAAGCCAACATAAAAACAAAGAAAGCGCCATGAAAGTCTTAAAAGCAAGACTTTTTGAAATGCAAGAACAAGAACGCTTAGCTAAAGAAAGCGAGGCAAGAAAATCACAAGTTGGAAGTGGCGATAGAAGTGAGCGCATACGCACTTATAATTTCCCTCAAAATAGAATTAGTGATCATAGAATAAATCTTACTTTATATAGACTTGATGCGATTTTAGAAGGCGGGCTTTTTGATGAAATCATCGAGCCATTAATTGCTTATTATCAAGCAGAAGCTTTAAAACAAGAAAATTTATAATTTCTTGTTTTAATTATTACTTGCTAGCAAAACTCTGTATTGTTCTTTATCTACATTTATCAAAAGAGAAGCGAGTTTAAAAGCTCTAAATTTTTCCATTACAAAAAGATCTTTGCTATCTTTTAAGACTATAGCAACTAAATTTTTCATTACTTTATCAAGCCAAATATTTTTATATTTATCATTTGCTGAATGGTATCTTCCAATGGCATTCCAACTAAAACCATGCTTTTGTATAATCTCATGAAGCAATCTTGCTGCTGTGTCGATATTTACACTAGATTTTACAATCTCTTTTTCAGCAATTTTATAGCGTTTTAAGTGAACACTATTAATTTGCATTAAACCATAATCTCTTGTTTGATTTTTATTTTTACCGATGATATTATGCTTATATGCAGCATTTTCTGTTAAAGCTATAGCCTTAAGTAAAGTCATAGGTATGTTGTATTTTCTAGCTGCAGCTTTAAAGTCTTTGTCATACTTATAAAAATTTTCAGGTATATAAGTATCACCTATAAAAATTTTGGTATCAAAGGCAAAAGTAAAATTAAAAAATACTACTAATAATAAAATCCTTTTTAACATTTTACTCCTTTATATTACTTATGCTATGGCAAATTTATAAATAAAAAATATGTGAATAAGTTAATAAATTATCTAAGAATTTCTTTGATAGTAAGTTGAGGCGTGATTAATCCTCTAAAATTATTTTTGGAAACACTAGCTATAAAATTGATATTTTCCCCAATTTCTGGTTCATAGTCAAAGTTAAAAAATAAAGCTTCTAAAGTCTTATTTCCTTGTGTTAGAATAAGTTTTATATGATTTTCATCTTTACCAAGTCTTCTTTTATTTTTCACAAAAAGCTTATCAAATTTAAAATAAGGTCTTGGGTTTTTATGTCCAAAAGGTTCAAAAAATTCTAATATCTCTAAAAGTTCAAAATCAACTTCATTTGGGTCAATACTACCCAAAACCTCATCAGCATTATAAAAATCATCTTTAGGGATATTTTGACAAATTTCATAAAGCTTACTTTTAAAAACACCAAATTTTTCAAGCTCTACCAAAACTCCGGCTGCACCTTTATGCCCACCATAGCTTAAAACAAAGTCTTTAACTTGCTCTATAATATTTAAAATATCTATCCTACCTACACTTCTAACGCTAGCTTTAGCCTTTTGCTCACATTCTGAAAAAACAAAGGCAGGTTTGTTAAAATGCTTTGCTAAACGACTTGCAACTATACCCAAAACACCCTCATGCCAGTTTTGACCATTGACAATAATCACAGGATCATTTTCATCAACTTGTTCTAAACACTGCTTAAAAAGCTCACGTTCTTCATCTTTACGGCTATTATTATAAGCAATGATTTGTTCTAAATACCCCATAACTTCATCGATATTTTTAGAATGTAAAAATTTATAAGAAATAATCGCATCATCCATTCTACCTGCACTATTAATCAAAGGTGCGATTAAAAAGCTAATATTATCAAGTTCAAATTTACCCTTACCAAAATACTGCTTAATCGCTTTAAATGCTACTCGTTTTGAATCATTAATACACTCTATACCTTTTCTAACTAAGGCTCTGTTTAAATCTCTAAGCTCCATCATATCTGCGATAATTGCAATTGATAAAAGCTCTATAAATTTACACATATTGTAATTAATCTTACACACTTCTTTTATCGCAGCGACTAAATACCAAGCCACTTGAGCACCACAAATTTCAATATCAGGAAATTCACAATCTTGTTGCTTAGGATTAATGATCGCATAAGCTTTTGGTAAAGTAGCTGGAGGCATATGATGATCGGTAATGATTAAATCAATTCCTTTTTGCAAACAAAGCTCTGCTGCATCAAATGCTGCTATACCATTATCTACAGTGATGATTAAATCTACCCCATCAAGTTCATTGATGATTTCCTCATTTAGACCATATCCATCTTTAAAACGATTTGGAATTTTTACTACATAGTCATATCCAATATCATCAAAAAATTCAGATAAAATCACACAAGAAATCACCCCATCTACATCATAATCCCCAACAATAGCAAGCTTTTGATTTTTTTCAATCGCTTCTTTGATACGCAAAGCACCCTTATAGACATCTTTTAAACAAGATGGCATAGGTAAATCACAAAGCTTTACATGTGTATCGTTGATAAAACGCTGGTGTAAAATTTCTTTTATTTTAGCTTTATTTAGCATGATTTGTTAAAGATGCCTTGATAAAAGAAAAAATAGCCGGATTAACTCTAACTAAGCGTGAAGTAAATTCAGGGTGAAACTGCACTGCTAAGAAAAATGGATGATCTTTAAGCTCCACAGCCTCAACCAAACCTTCATTCTCCCCGCTTATAATAAGTCCATTTTTCTCAAACATTTCTTTGTATTTTGGATTAGCTTCATAGCGGTGGCGGTGGCGTTCTTTTACGCTTTTTTGATTATCATAAACCTTGCTTAAAAGTGTATTTGGCTTGATATGACACTCATAAGCCCCAAGACGCATAGTTCCACCAAGTGGAGTTTTACTTGTTCTAATTTGCTTTTCTCCACTTGCGTCAATAAATTCATCAATCAAAAAGATGATAGGATTTTTACAATTTGGATTAAACTCATGAGAATTTGCATCTTCAAGTTTTAAAACATTGCGTGCAAATTCTACTAAAGAAAGCTGCATACCCAAACAAATTCCTAAAAATGGAATTTTATTTTCTCTTGCATATTGTATGGCTTTGATTTTTCCTTCTACTCCACGGTAGCCAAAACCACCTGCTACTAAAATCCCACTTACATCTTTAAAGCTTTCTTCAACATTTGTATTTTCTAATTTTTCACTATCAATCCATTTTAAATTTACTCTTGCATCAAGTGCTGCACCTGCATGGATAATGGCCTCTGTTAAACTTTTATAGCTTTCTTTTAAATCTACATATTTTCCTACAAAAGCGATGCTAAGTTCATTACTTGGAGCGATGACCCTTTTTACTAAAGAATCCCATTCATTCATATTTGGCTTTAAATTTTGAAGATCTAATAAACTTGCAATAGAGTTTAAAATATCTTGTTTTAAAAAATTTAGTGGAATTTGATAAATACTAGCTGCGTCCACACTTTCTATAACACAGTTTTTTTCAACCCCACATGAAATTGCGATTTTGTCTTTTAACTCTCTATCTAAAGATTTTTCACTTCTGCAAATAATCATATCAGGGCTTATACCTATACGGCGTAATTCTCCCACACTATGTTGAGTTGGTTTTGTTTTAAGTTCTCCTGCTGCTTTGATAAATGGCACTAAAGTTAAGTGAATATTAATAGCATTGTATTTACCCACTTCAAGCTTTAAAGCTCTAATAGCTTCTAAAAATGGTAAGCCTTCTATATCTCCTACTGTGCCACCTATTTCAACGATTAAAATATCTTTATCAACTCCGGCCTTTTTAATGCGATCTTTTATCTCATCAACTATATGAGGGATTACTTGTATAGTTTTTCCTAAGTAATCTCCTCTTCTTTCTTTTTCTATAACGCTTTGATAAACTCTTCCTGTTGTGAAGTTATTATCCTGAGATAAGCTCTCATTTAAAAATCTCTCATAATGTCCTAAGTCTAAATCTGTCTCAGCTCCATCATCTGTAACAAAAACTTCCCCATGCTCTAAAGGACTCATCGTACCAGGATCTACATTGATATAAGGATCTGCTTTTAAAATACTTACTTTTAAACCTGAATTTTTTAAAATCGTAGCTATAGAAGCTGCTGCTATACCTTTTCCTAATGAGCTTAAAACACCACCGGTTACAAAAATATACTTAGTTTGTTTTAATTTCATAAAATAACCTTAATTTCTTTTTTTGAAATTATAACGAATAAAAAATTTTATTTTTATAAACATTTGTGTAAAATTCAATTATTTTTGAAGGAATTTTTTGATGAAAATCACATTATTAAACCATACTCCACTTTCTGTATGCTCTCATGCAACAAGAACATGTTGGCAAAGTTTTGACAAAGGCGATTGTGGTGGCGAAAAAGATAAAGAATTAATCGATCGAGTGGGAAATAAATTTAAACATGCTTCAACCTTAGAGCATTTAAACTATACTTTTTATATACAAGGTATTTCAAGAGCATGCTTACAAGAAGTCGCAAGACACCGCCACACTAGTCCTAGTGTAAAAAGCACAAGATATACTTTAAAAGAACTAAGAAATGAAAGTGAATTTAAAGAAAATGACTTTGAAAATGCTAAAAGATACTTGGTA
Source organism: Campylobacter sp. FU_520 (assembly GCF_025772385.1). Lineage (NCBI taxonomy): Bacteria > Pseudomonadati > Campylobacterota > Epsilonproteobacteria > Campylobacterales > Campylobacteraceae > Campylobacter > Campylobacter sp. FU_520. The sequence continues at coordinate 116,070 of NZ_JAKMRZ010000002.1, forward strand.
TTAACCGGAAATGAAGTGGTAGATAATGCAAGTATTAAAGCTTTAGAAAATCTGCGTTTGATTTTGCAAAATAGTATTAGTTTAGACATAGCAAAATACTGCTTACCAGAAAGCTATAAAACAGAATTAACTTTAACGATTAATGCTAGAAGTTTGCAAAATTTTATCACTCTAAGAAGCTCAAAATCAGCCCTTTGGGAGATAAGAAATTTAGCAAATGCTTTATTTGAGAACTTGCCTGAGGAACATCAATTTATTTTTAAACATTGTGTTTATCAAGAAGAAAATTCCCAAGATTGATTGGGAATTTTTACTTATATTTTTTTAAGAAATTCAGTTTTTAAAACAATCACACCAAATTTATCTACTTTAGCTTCAATTTCGGTGTCTTTGTTTGTAAGTTTAATGTTTTTTATAGTCGTACCACGCTTTAAAGTAGTGCTTGCACCTTTTACTTTCAAATCTTTCACAACACTTACACTATCACCTGCATTAAGTTCAGTTCCATTTGCATCTTTTGGCATATATTCTCCTTAGAATTTATAAGTATATCCTAGATATAAACCATAATTTGTTTGTTTAGGATCATAAAAGTTTGAGCCAACAGTACTTTTATAAAAATTTCTTGTATTATAATGACTTTGTTCAGCTTTAAAACCAAACTCAATTTCATTTGCTTGATTTAACTCATATAAAGCACCGATTTTTGCTCCATAAGTATAACCATCAAAGTCTTGAGATAAAGATAAGAAACTTGTTTTTAAAGTAATATCCGTTCTTGCATAACCACCATATACACCTAAAACAGCTCTTGTTTTTTCAAAGATTTTTGGAGTAAAATCATAACCAAGTAAAAACTTATGTGTAGTAAACTCTCCATCAATTTTAAACTTTGTAGTATTGATTACATCACTAAATTCGCTTGAATAATTATAAGCACCATAAATTCTATGGTTTTCACTAAAACGATAACCAACTCTTAAACCAAAAACAGGAACATCACCTTCTAAATCACCATTATATTTGATATTTTTTGTTTTACTGTGATCAAGATCAGATTTTACCTTAGTATGAAACCACCCTGCATCAATACCTAAAAGCAAACCTGAATTTTCATCTGCTAAAGCTAAATTTGAAAATAAAGCAACACTTGCTGCTAAACTAAATAATTTTAATTTCATATTTTCCTCCTTTAAAATAAGACTTAATATATCCTTTTATTTTTAATAAAAACTTAATTTTGTGGCACTACTAAATCGGATCTGCATTCAATCACAGTATGCACATTACCACGAGGGTTAAAATCGCCTACTACTTTTATCCATTTTGGATCAAGTTTTTCTTTTAAAGTATTATAAATTTCATTAATGCTTGCTTCATGTGAAACATTTCTATACATAAAGGTATTGATATAAAGTTTAATTGCTTTAAGTTCTACTACTAATTTATTTGGAATGTATTCTAAGTAAATCGTAGCAAAATCAGGATACCCACTACGCGGACAACAACACATAAATTCAGGTAAAGTGATTTTAATCACATAATCATTTTTAGCATCATTTGGCCAAACTTCCATATTTTCTACACTAAATTCTTTGATTTCTTTTTCACCATATCGCATTTATAATCCTTAGTTTGTTTTTAAAACTTTATAATACCACAATATTTTATATTTTATTTTGACAAAATTTAAAAAGCTTATCTTGAAGTAAAAGTAATTTTTCACTTTCATTACTAAGAATTTTTATACACAAACCCTCATAAAAAAGTTGATTTATATCGTCAAATGAAGCTTTTAATTCTTCATAAAACTCATCATATCCAAAAAGATAAATACTCAAATAATGCGTATGATTTGCAAAAAAATTTAATTCATTTTCTTTCATATAAGAAGGATTGATTTTAATTTTATCATTTAAAATTAAAGTACCATTTCTATAAATTTGAGTTAAACTCTCATAATTTTTAAAAGCAAATTTTTCATCCATAGCCACTCTACCAAAAATGACAAAATCAACATAAACTAATCTTGAAAAAGAAGCTAGATTGACCTTTGTATTTTGTATAAAATTTGCATTTTCTTGAAGCAAAAGCGGCTTTGGCATATAAAAAAAGCTTGCATTTTCTTCAAGAGTAAAATCAATATTTTTACTCGCAAAAGAATCTTTAGTATCATATACCTTTTCATAACTTTGTGTGAGTATAGCGGTGTTTGTATTTTTCTTACATATGATTTCAAAACTTAAATGATCCTCTTTGAAAATTCCAGCACTAGAGTTTAAAACATATATACTAGTTAATTTTTTATCATAAAAATTCCTCATAAGCTTAAAAGGAGGAGTGAAAAAAGAATTTTTTATGATAGTTTTTTCATTGATAGTATCTAATGTAAGTTTAAAAACACTCTTTTGAGCAAACAAATCAATCCTTTAAAAGTGTGTATTTTTTAATCCAAGTAATGATTGCATCTAAACCTTCTTTAGTTTGAAGATTACTCATGATAAAAGGTCTATCTTCACGCATTTTTAAAGTATCTTCTTGCATGATTTTTAAAGAAGCATTCACATAAGGAGCTAAGTCTATTTTATTGATAATCATTAAATCAGACCTACAAATAGCAGGACCACCTTTGCGTGGAATTTTTTCTCCTTGAGCAACATCTATAACAAAGATAAAAAAATCCACAAGTTCAGGTGAAAAAGTCATTGACAAATTATCTCCGCCACTTTCTATAAAAATAAGATCTAAATCACTAAAACGCTCTTGTAAAAGTTCAACGGCTTCAAGATTACAAGAAGCATCTTCTCTAATGGCTGTATGAGGACAACCTCCAGTTTGTACTCCAATGATTCTTTCTTTTTCAAGAACGCCTTGTTTAATTAAAAAATTTGCATCTTCATTTGTATAAATATCATTCGTAATCACAGCCAAAGAAAGCTCATCTTTTAAAGCTTGACATAAATTTAATACTAAAGCTGTTTTACCACTACCCACAGGACCACCTATGCCTATTTTAACCATTATAACCCTTTTAAGAAATATAAATTTTAAATGCTAAATTTTGGTGTTTTATACCCAAATAATCATTTAAGATATTGTGATTTTCACACCAATCTTTTAAAGTTAAATTTTGTAATTTAGAAAGAACCTTTTGAAAATCTTGCTGTAGTTGAAAAAGTAAAATCTGCCCTTCATTTTGTGATAAAGGCACGATTTTTACAAGAATATTAATAAAATTACTCATTAAAGCAAACAAAAAACTTTCATACATAAAATCAAGCTCATTATCTTTACAAAATAAAGCATACACAAAAGGATAAATAGGAGTTTGATTTTCTTTAATGTATTGATTTAATAAAGGATTTGATAATCCATAAAGACTGACATTTTTTACAAAGCGTTTAGCTAAAAAAACATAAGCTTGACTTTGTTCTTTTGCAACTATACTTGATAAAAATTTTCTTTGATAAATTAGTAAATTTTCTACATCATTTGCATTTTCATAAGCTATTTTCAAAGCTAAAAGTTCAAAATATAAAATATTAGAATAAAGCTGAGTTTTTAAAACTTTTTTAGCATCTTCTATATTTTTTATATAAGCAAAATTCACATAAGATTCTAAACCAAAAGAATGTGAAAAAGCTCCTATAGGAAAAGAAGAATCACTAATTTGTAAAAGTAAAAAATTTAATTTATTCATCTTTATTCTTTAATAAGTTTAAAATTTGGATCAACTTGGATAAAACTTGGCATATCAAGCATATATTTTGGCTCTAAAATTTCCTCACATTTTTCGTATTTTATATTAAATTTTTGTAAAAACCTTATGATAGAGTTTTGCTCTAAAGTAATGAGTTTATGATCTTTATAAAATAAATTTAAATGCATATTACCCACTTGATAACTTATTAAAGCAAGGTTGTATTCATTTTCTATGTGAATTTTTAAAACCTTTTCAGGTTTGATTTTCACTAAAATCAAAAAATCCTCATCATATAAACAATCATTATGATTTAAACCTTTATTATTAGGCATTTTTATAGCGACATCTAGTCCTTTTAAAGTCGTTGTTCTTAATATCTTTTTAAAAGTATCAAACCAACTAAGCTCTAAAAAATCGCATTCTTTGTTTAAATCATAATGCGTTATTTTATTTTGAAGTAAAATCATTAAATCATAAAATATTTTCTAGCTAAAGCTAAAGAATCAACGCTCTTGGAGCTAATAAGCTCACCATTTATTTTTACTTCATAAGTTTGTGGATTTACTTCTATATCTTGAACTTTATCATTAAATTTCAAGTCTTTTTTAGTGATATTTCTACAATTTTTTACTGCAACACATTTTCTTTTTAAGCTTAATTTTTCAGGCATATTAGCTTCTAAAGAAGCTTTAGAAACAAAATGTAAAGCATTTTCATTTAAATTTGCTCCAAACATTTTTTCATAGATAATAGGCTCAGGCGTTGGGATAGAAGCATTAGCATCGCCTATTTTTGCACCTACTATCAAGCCACCTTTTAAAATAAGCTTTGGTTTTACTCCAAAAAATTTAGGTTGCCAAAGCACTAAATCAGCAAATTTTCCTACTTCAATAGAACCAACATAACTATCAATCCCATGTGCAATAGCAGGATTTATAGTGTATTTTGCTATATAGCGTTTAATACGAAAATTATCATCTAAATCATTATCTTCTTTCAAGGCACCAAATTCTTTTTTACATTTATCAGCACTTTGCCATGTTCTTAAAATCACCTCACCTACGCGTCCCATAGCTTGAGAATCACTACTCATAATGCTAAAAACACCCATATCATGAAGTTTATCTTCTGCTGCTATAGTTTCAGGACGAATTCTACTATCTGCAAATTCAACATCTTCTTTGATTTTATTATCTAAATGATGACAAACCATAAGCATATCTAAATGCTCATCAATGGTATTTTTAGTAAAAGGCATAGTAGGATTAGTACTTGCAGGTAAAACATTTTTAAAACCTGCCATTTTAATAATATCAGGAGCATGACCACCACCTGCACCTTCAGTGTGAAAAGTATGGATAACTCTACCATTAATAGCTTTAATCGTATCTTCTACAAAACCTGCTTCGTTTAAAGTATCTGTATGGATAGCTACTTGTATATCCATTTCATCAGCTATATTTAAACTAGCATCAATCACACTAGAAGTAGCGCCCCAATCTTCATGAATTTTTAAGCCACACACACCGGCTATAATTTGTTCTTTTAAAGCATTTTTATTACTTGAATTTCCTTTACCTAAAAAGCCAAAATTCATAGGGTAATTTTGCGTAGCTTTTAACATAGAATGTATATGATAAACCCCACTTGTGCAAGTTGTAGCATTTGTTCCCTCACTTGGTCCTATGCCACCTCCTATCATAGTAGTAACACCACTATATAAGGCACATTCAATTTGAGTTGGGGAGATAAAATGTATATGAGTATCAATACCACCTGCAGTTACTATTAAACCTTCTGCACCGATAATATCTGTACTTGTGCCTATAATTAAGCTAGGATCAACTCCATCTTGTATATCAGGATTACCTGCTTTTCCTATACCTACTATATAGCCATTTTTTATCCCAATATCTGCTTTATAAATACCGGTATAATCAACAATCAAAGCATTAGTTAAAACTAAATCTGGAAAGTCTCCCTCACTCACACTTTGAGCCATACCATCTCTGATATTTTTACCACCACCAAATTTAACTTCTTCGCCATATAAAGTATAATCTTTTTCTACTCTTAAAATTAAATCTGTATCTGCTAATCTTACTCTATCATTAGTTGTTGGACCATACATATTTACATAGTCTTTTTTGCTAATCTTAATCAAAGAAATCCTTTCTCTTTTGCTTTTGATAAAGCTTTAGTTTTATTTTCATCATTTATAAAATCATCACAAAGATTATTAAAACCTAAAACCTTTTTTAAACCACCAAATTCTATTAAACTTACTGTTTTTTCTTCACCTGGTTCAAATCTCACACTTGTTCCTGAAGCGATATTTAACCTTTTTCCATAAGCTTTTTCTCTATCAAAAGATAAAAAGCGATTAACTTCAAAGAAATGAAAATGCGAGCCAACTTGTATAGGACGATCACCTTTATTGCTTACTTTAATTTCTATAGAAGTTTTATTTTCATTAAGCACAATAAATTCTGATGATAAAAATATCTCTCCAGCTTTTATTTTATCATCATTTGCTATAGGTTCGTGTATAGTAACTAATTTTGTACCATCTTCAAAAGGAAGTTCTATTTGAATTTCTTCAAGCATACTTGCAACACCATCAATCACATCTTCACCTGTAAGTAAAGTTTTTCCTATGCTCATCAATTCACTTACACTTAAATTTTTTCTTGCAAGTTCCATTAATTCATAACATATATAAGCTAAAGCTTCATTGTAATTTAATTTTATTTTCTGTTCTTTTCTATCTTTAGCTATTTTCCCTGCGTAATGAAGCATTAATCGTTGCAATTGCTGCTGAGTAAAATGCATTTTAATCCTTATAATTTTTTAGATATTATATAACTATTTACTTACTTTTAGGCAAAAAATTCTATTGCATTTTTTAATTCAGTTTCATAGTATTTTTGAATTTCAATAAAAGGAAGATTTAAATTTTCACATTGAGTTTTAAGTTTTTGATGATTTAAAATAAGAGTGTTTATTTCTTCTTTTTCGCTAAATAAACGCTTTTCTATAACATTTTCATTTTGATAAATTAATGCATAATTTTGTAAAATATATTCTTTTGAAAAAATGATATAAAGTATTTTAACATCAGAATGATTTTGAAATTTTTGTATCTTTTTTGGAGTAAGATAAATTCCTTCAATAATTAAATTTTGTTTATTTTCTATACAAGTTTGAATTATACCATCTACAATAGGAAATAAAAACTCAGCTATTTTTTCATCCTCGTCTATTTTAAAAGGAAAATCTTTCATTCCTTTAATCAAACCCATTTTTAGATGATCTAAACTCAAATAAGGATAAGAAAATTTTTCAAGAAGTTTTTGAGCAAGCAAGGTCTTACCTGTGTGACTTTCTCCACCAAGTAAAAAAATCATTCTTGAAAATTAAAAATTAGCTTTCTTAAATTTTCTTTTTCATTTTCTTGTAAAAAAGAAGCACTAATGGCATTAATACAAAGTTTTTTAACCTCATCTTTACTAAGCTTAAAAGCTTCATCTAAGGCTATAAAATTTTCTAAAATATATCCTCCAAAATACGCTGGATCATCTGAATTTACACAAACACAGAGATTTTGTTTTAAAAGTTTTAAAATATTATGTTCTTGCATATTTTGAAAAACTTTTAATTTTACATTCGATAAAGGGCACATTGTTAGTGGAATTTGTTTTTGAATAATTTCTTTTAAAAGCATATTATCATGCTCACATTTAACACCATGATCAATTCTATTTATATCAAGTTCTAAAGCTTGTTTAATGTACTCACTACTTCCTTCTTCACCCGCATGCATAACTAACAAAAAGCCTTCTTCTTTAGCTTTTTGAAATAAATTTTTAAATTTAAAAGGAGGATTGTTAAGTTCAGAACTATCAAGTCCTATGGCTTTGATTTTATCTTTATATAAACAAAGTTCATCTAAAGTTTTTAAACCCTCATCCTCGCTTAAATGCCTTAAAATACAAGCGATTAAAAAACTTGAAATTCCAAATTCTTCTTTTGCTTTTTGTAAAGCTTCCCAAATACCTTCTATAACATCTTTTAAAGCTATATTTCTAGCAGTATGAGTTTGAGGATCAAAGAAAATTTCAGTATGAACTACATTTTGCTCTTTGCATTTTTTCATATAAGCAAAGGTTAAATCATAAAAATCTTGCCTAGTTTGTAAGACATTTGCACCTTGATAATATATATCTAAAAAATCTTGTAAATTTGAAAAATCATAAGCTTTTTTTATCTCATCTTCGCTTTTATATTTTAAAGCAATGTTATTTCTTTTAGCTAATTCAAACATCATTTTAGGCTCTAATGAGCCTTCAATGTGTAAGTGCAATTCTACTTTTGGAATATTTTGTAAAAAAGTTTTCATTTTAAAAATCAAACATCTAAATGCTTAACATCTTTAGCATGAGCTTGTATATACTCACGGCGTGGTTCTACATCATCACCCATGAAAAGGTTGAAAGTATCATTTGCTCTTTGAGCATCTTCTATGGTGATTTTTAACAAACGACGATTACTTGGATCCATAGTTGTTTCCCAAAGTTGTTCAGGATTCATCTCACCAAGACCTTTATAGCGTTGTATATAAGCACCTTTTTTAGCATTTTTTTCAACTTCATCTAAAATTTCTAAAATATCTTTATCAAATTTTAAATCTCTATCTTTGATTTTTTGATAAATATAATTTGCTTCTTCATATAAAGGATTAGCAAATAAATCATCATTGATAATAAGTTCTTCTAAGCCATTTTCAGTTTGTACATAAACACGAATTTCATTTTCATTGATATATGAATTTAAGATATTGTGATTTTGTTTTTCTAAAAATTCTTTTATGACTTTAAATAATTCTTCATTAGAAGCTTTTATTAAATCAGGATTTTCTATCAAATACCTAATCACTGAAATCACATTAAATCTTTTTTCTAATTCTTTTAAAACACTTCTATAAGCTGCAACAATTTTTAGAAAATCTTTTAAATCATTTAATCCTATACCCTCATAAGTAGAGCTTTCTATACCTGTTTCGATTAAATAATCATTTAAAGCTTTTTCATCTTTTAGATAAATTTCTTTTTTCTGTCCTTTTTTGTAGCGATATAAAGGTGGTTGAGCTAAATAAATATGTCCATTTGTTACAAGATCATTCATAAAGCGGAAGAAAAATGTCAAAAGTAAAGTTTGTATGTGAGAACCATCTACATCAGCATCGGTCATAATGATGATTTTATGATATCTTAGTTTTTCTATATCAAACTCATCACCGATCCCACAACCAAAAGCTGTGATCATATTTTGAATTTGTTCGCTTTTTAAAATTTTATCTAGTCTTGCTTTTTCAACATTGAGTATTTTACCTCTTAAAGGTAAAATCGCTTGGAAAGTTCTTTCTCTACCTTGTTTTGCAGAACCTCCCGCACTATCACCCTCAACTAAATAAATTTCACTTTCACTTGGATCTTTACTTTGACAATCAGCTAATTTTCCTGGTAAAGTTCCTACACTTGAACTTTCTTTTTTTCTTGTTAGCTCTCTAGCTTTTTTAGCTGCTTCTCTACCACGAGCAGCCATTAAAGCTTTATTCATGATAGCTTTTGCTTCGATAGGATTTTCTTCAAAATATTTTGTCAAATACTCAAAAGAAGCCTTAGAAACTATAGGTCTAACATAACTTGAACCTAATTTTCCTTTAGTTTGTCCTTCAAATTGTGGCTCAGGTACTTTTACACTTACAACTGCTATCAAACCTTCTCTTACATCATCACCTGTGATTTTAGAGTCTTTCTCTCTAGCACTAGCATTTGCTTCAATGTAATTACTAATAACACGAGTTAAGCCCATTCTAAAACCTGCTTCGTGCGTTCCACCATCTGGAGTTTTGATATTATTTACAAAAGAAAGTAAATTTTCACTATAACTATCATTATAAAGCAATGCTACTTCAACATTTACATCTTCTTCATCTACATTGAAAAATATTGCCTTAGTTAAAGCTTGTTTTTTATTTAAATCTGTAACAAACTGGCTTATACCACCTTCAAAATGAAAACTTTCTGCTTTTCCTACGCGGTTATCTTTAAAATTTATAGTAATTTTTGGATTTAAATATGCAAGTTCACGAAATCTTTTAGCTAAAATTTCATAATCAAAATCAGTCACTTCAAAAATTTGATCATCTGGCCAAAATTCTATGATTGTTCCTGTTTTTTTACTTTTACCTATGGTTTCAAAATTACTTGTGACTTTACCTTCTGAAAATTCTTGTCTGTAAATTTCTCCATCTCTATGTACTGTAGCAACTAATTTTTTTGATAAAGCATTTACAACGCTCACACCAACCCCGTGTAAACCACCTGAAACTTTATAAGTATCTTTATCAAATTTTCCACCTGCATGAAGTACGGTTAAAACTACAGTTAAAGTTGGAATATTTTCAGTAGGGTGAATTCCTACAGGAATTCCTCTACCATTATCACTTACTATACAAGAACCTTCTGTGGTAATTTCTACATTAATCGTGTCACAAAAACCTGCCATAGCTTCATCGATAGAATTATCTACTACTTCATAAATCATATGATGAAGACCGCCTATATTGGTATCACCTATGTACATACCAGGGCGTTTTCTAACAGCTTCTAAGCCTTTTAAAACTTTAATATTTCCTGCGCCGTAATTTTGATTTTCTTGCATTTATTTTCCTTATAAAATAACTGGCATAATTACAGTTTGTAATTCTTCACTTGAAACTAAAAACGCCATATGAGGTTCATTTATGCTAAGTTTGAATGTTTCACTTTCAATAGAATTTAAAAAGTCAGTGATGAATTTATTTTTTATACAAAGATTAAATTCCTCATCTATATTAAGTTCCATTTCAAGTTCAGTTTTTGCTTCCATATTATCTAAACTAATACCTTCAAACACAAGTTTATCTTTATGGAAATTTAATTTCATTTTTTCAGTAATTACATTGATTTTTTTCAATGCATCCATAAATTCCTCAGTTTTAAAAATAAATTCTTTTGTAATATTTTTTGGAATTACTCTTTCATAATCAGGGAATTTATCATTAATAAGTTTTGTGAAAAACTCAAAATTATCATTTTTTGCAATCAATATATTTTCATCATAATAAATTTCAATCTTTTCAAAAAAGATTTTTTGCATTTCTAAAATAGCTTTTTTAGGAATACAAAGGTTAAATTCTTTTTCATTTGTTTTATTTAGTGTGAAAACTGCTAAGCGTTTTGTATCTGTTCCTACGAAACTAATGTGAGTAGTTTTTATATCAAGTAAAGCACCATTTAAAGAATACTTTGGATTATTTGTATCAACTGCAGGTAGGATTTTTTTCAAAGATCTACTTAAATCACTTGAATCAATATCAAATTTATCTTTTCCTTCAGTGCCTGGGAAATTTGGAAAATCTTCATAATTAAACATAGGAAGTTTATATTTAGTTCCTTTTTGTCTAATAAAAAGGAAATTTTCTATGGTTTCTAAGACTACATCTTCATTATTTAAACTTTTTATAATATCTAAAATACTTTTAGCATTAGCAGTTGCAAAACCTGCACTTTCAACTTTGATTTTTTTGATTTTATAATTAATACCTATTTCATAATCACTTGCTCTTATGATTAATTTATCTTCAACTACTTCAAAAAGTAAGTGAGAAGCGATATTGCT